>CAUPXR010000020.1:0-9001 GCA_963515225.1 uncultured Candidatus Saccharibacteria bacterium
CAGAATACAATACTTCAATTTAAGCATAGGCGATATGGAAAGTCAAATAACGAATATGAGCCTGCTGACGTTTTGTGATAATCTCAGGATAGGAGGGGTAGATAAATCTACTGGTTAATTAAATATACTTTGGGCGGTATTCTAGAGGTATAAAACGGAAGTCTCCAACTGTACAATAGGCCCATTCGCAATCGCTCACTTCGTAGATGTCCATTTCTAAAATTTTTCTTGGGTTTAGTAATAAATCAGGGTGCGTTACTCTATATAAGGTCGGCGGGTAATTGAATTTATGTTTTCTGGACTCTTCTACTAACATGGCTACTTCGTTTGCTCTTGCGTAATCTAGCCTTATTTCTTCTTCATTCCTTGTTTTTCTTGATGCTTGCTTTATATATTCTGCATAGTCGTCGTCCAGACAAAGATTCTGTCCGGTTCTTAGTTGATTTATGACACCCAAAACATGCAAATAATCTCTTAATTCGTATTCGTCCATCTCTTTGATTGTCCTTGGGTCTATCAGGTCGGGGTGTGTCACTCTGTATAGAGTTGTCGGATAGTCAAACCTATCACCGCTACTTGCGGCTATATTTACTAACGAGATGACCTCGTCTAGTTTTTCTTGTTCTTTCTCTATCTCTTCCTTGCTTCTTATTCTACCTGTTGCTTGTCCTTCTGCGGATCTCACATATTCAGCATATTCTTGATCCGTGTACAGGTAGGCTTTGGTAGGTGTGATGTATCGCTCTAATCTGTTTATCATTTGAAAATAGTAATTAATTTGTAGTTATCATCTTTGGTACCCCGCACAGGAATCGAACCTGCAACCTTTGGTACCGGAAACCAACGCTCTATCCAGTTGAGCTAACGGGGCATTTGGTGCGCTGCTTACAACACAGCCAAAGGACGTACATCGTAACGCCGAGGGTGGTTCAGCTGGATTGCCAGAGCGCAAAATTGGTACACCCGGCAAGATTCGAACTTGCGACCACTTGGTTCGAAGCCAAGTACTCTAATCCGCTGAGCTACGGGTGCATAACGGGTATATTATATCACACTAGCGCCAGCCGGGAAAAATGATATAATGTGCTTATGGAAATGAGAACTGATATATCTTTGAAAAAATACACAACCATGCAGCTGGGCGGTAAGGCGCGTTTTATGGCGGCAGCCAGCACTGCTGACGACGTTAAAAATATTTATAAGGAAGCTAGTATTAAAGGCTTGAAAGTCTTCGTTCTAGGCGGCGGCAGCAACGTGATCACACATGACGAGACATTCAACGGCGTTGTTTTATTGAACCGCATCAAAGGTTTTGACATTATATCGGATGATGGCGAGAACGTTGTTATAAAAATTGGCGCCGGCGAAAATTGGGATGAAATGGTGGAGAAGATAGTTGGTATGGATTTGCAGGGCGTTGAAGCCATGTCGGGCATTCCTGGAACGGCTGGTGCTGCGCCGGTGCAAAACATCGGTGCTTACGGACAAGAGATTGCTGATACGCTGGTTAGTCTGGAGGCATTTGATTCAAAAGAAGGGAAAGTCGTTACTATTAGCGCCAAAGATTGCCATTTCTCGTACAGAAATAGTATTTTTCGCAGCAGCCAAAAGGGGCGGTATTGTATTTTAAGTATTACATTGCGGCTGTTTCGCGCTCAGCCTAAGCCGCCGTATTATGCTGCCATCCAAAAGTATCTTACCGAAAATGACATTAGAATTGTTAATTTGCCAGTCATTCGAGTAGCTGTTCTTAATATTCGCGCTGATAAATTGCCAGATCCCGCCCAAGAGCCAAATTCCGGTTCTTTCTTTAAGAACGCTATCATAGAGCAGTGGCAGCTGGACGAGTTAAAGAAAAAATATCCGGATATTCCGAATTACATTATGCCGGATAATACATATAAAATTCCTACAGGCTGGCTTATTGAAAAGGCTGGCTTAAAAGGAAAAACATTCCATAATATTCGAGTTTACGAAAAAAATGCGCTGGTTTTAGTTAATAACGGCGCGGCTGGCTATCCTGATTTGGCTATGGCCAGAGAGAAAATTGTTCAGAAAGTGTACGATAAATTCCACATTCAAATCCAGCAAGAGCCGCTTGAGCTAGAATAAGGCTTGTAGTTTTTTGTCTTTGCGGTTATGCTTAATACATGAGGATGAGGCGTGGATTTACAATCATTGAATTAACTATCGTTATTGCTATCATAGCAATCTTATTTACCATCGGCGTTGTTAGCTTTCGCAGCTATCAGGCGAGCGCCCGCGATAAGGAGCGCGAGGCTGACGTGGCGGCGATTCAAATGTATTTGGAAAGTATTTATTCGCAGGAAATCAAAGACGGCGGCGGTAATGTTATCAAGCCAGTCGGCAGCTATCCGGCTTATTTTTCCGGTGCAGCTGGATCGTCTAATCTGACCAGTGCCCAGTTTGATAAAATATTAGCCAATTTACAGGATGATGCGAAAAAAGGCCCGTCCGGCAACGAAGCGCTAATTCCAGCCAAGCAGGGTATATTTTCTGGTGGCCGCAGTATTAACAGTATTGCCGATATAAATTTGTATAAAAATAACTACGCTGCCAATAACTTGCCGGCATATCCAAGCGGCGCATATGTATACTTTGCTCACTCTGGCAGCGGTACGAAATGTCAGGAGAGTGGTGTTGAATGCCGCCAATACTCAATCATGTATCATTTAGAAACCAAAGATTCAGATAAATGGCAAGTTATAGAAAGCAGGCATAAATAATGAAACAGGGTGGGTTTACAACAGTAGAAATATTAATAACCCTTTTCGTGGCGGCGTTGTTCTTAATGAGCGGCTACCAGTTATATAGCGTGGTTATCAATCAGTCGGCTGACACCAGAGAAATGAGCGAGGCTAGCAACCTCGGCTACGAGATTTTACGCAAACAAAATTACGCGGCTGTTGCTAATACTTGCTCGTCGCCGGCTGTATCGCCAGCAGCTCTTCGGCCGAACTCTTTGCCGAAGCCAGCGTCCGCTACTGTCTCTATGTGTAAACCGTATACGGATTCATCATTAATAAGAGTTGTCGTTACTGTTAAATACGGTTCCGATGGCGAGGAGGTGTCGCATGCAACGTATCTTGGAGGCTAAGCGCCGAGACCAGAGCCGTAAAAGAAGCGCCGGATTTACGCTGGTAGAACTGTTGACTGTCATGCCGCTTATAATATTAATTGTTAGCGCCATGGTGGTGGCGATAGTAAACTTAACCGGAACCTCAATGCGCGCTAGCGCCCGTACGCAGCTGCAGAATGAGGTGCTGGCGGCGCTTGACCAGATTGAACAAGATGTAAAAATAAGCACCGACTTTGACGGTATGGCGTCCGATAAAATATCAATGCATAATCTGGCGACGTCTGCCAATCCGTTAAGCGCTAGCCGGAAGCTGATTAAAAAAAGCGACTGCTCGATCGCGGGAACTGGTATTTCTGTGGCGGAAGCGCTTATGTATAAGATGGAATATTCTGTTGTTGGCGGCAATACTTTAAAGCGTAAGGCTACTATGGATAGCGGCTGCGGCTCGTCCTCAAATGTCTGGCAAAGAGGTGTTGACGATACGTTGATTTCTGCTGGTAAAGAAGTCAAACTAAGCGTAACTACTAATTCCGATACTGTGGAAGTAAAATTAACCGCTTCTAAGACGGTTGCCGGCGACGACATCAGCTATACTGGCTGGCTAGACGTCAAAACTCTCAATTTTTAATAAAATGCTTGCGCTTATTACTCGCTTCTGATACACTAATGCTTGTTAACAACTTAACTTAAAATAGGGGGCAAATCAGAAATGGTTTCTTCAAAAAACAAAGTAAAAGGTTTTACGCTCGTTGAGCTTCTAATCGTCATCGTGGTCATCGCCATTTTGGCAGCTATATCCATTGTGGCATATAATGGCGTGACTCAAAAGGCACGTGATGATGAACGTCAGTCTAATGCGCGCAATCTGTTGAATGCCGCAGCATCATATCAGGCTGATGAAGATGAGTGGCCAACAGTAGCAAAGCTTAAGGACTATAAGGTTATTAAACTTGATTCCAAGTTGACGGATTCTTCCACTACTAGTGAGACTGTAACTCCTGGTTCTGCGTCGAAAAATGTTTACAAATATGAGATTTGTACTACAGGTACTCCAGCAGCACCTTCTGGAGTTAGGGTGACTTACTACAAGGAGGCTGACAATACAACTCCATCTATCACGACAGGCAAGTGTTCATAATTGTGGACTGTTGAGATAATAATATCAATCCCCCTTGATAGGGGGATTGATTATTTTGATTTTTAACCAATACTAATACTTATCTATGAACATCGTCCAGTAGTAATTATGTTAACTCCTTTATTCGGATCTACTTCTCTAAGGAATTCTATACGTACGCCAGTTGCATCTAAGTTATTGATAGTAAAGCTGCCTTCTTTGCAGTATCGAAGCTTATATGTATGTTTACCAGCAGAGACTGTTGAGTTAACCTTAGAGCCGTCTGTCATATCCGGTCCAAGTTTTATAACTTTATATGTTGCAAGATCGCTTAGAGTTGGCCATTTGCTATATTCAGCTTCGTAAGCTGACATGGCATCTATAAGATTTCGTGCATTAGACTGACGCTCATCGTCATGTGCCTTATTAGTAGCATTACTATATGCTACTATCGAAATAGCAGTTAAAATGGCGATGACCACGATGACGATTAGAAGCTCAACGAGCGTAAAACCTTTTACTTTGTTTTTTGAAGAAACCATTTCTGATTTGCCCCCCAATTTATTTAGTATTACTTATATGGTAGCGGAAAACGCGCCGCAAGACTAGTGGTTTGTTGCTTAATTTTTGCGTATTCTGCTGTATTCTCTGTATTTATTGCTGTAATAATCCACTCGGCAATTTGCTTAATTTCCGCTTCCATCATGCCGCGCGTAGTGAGCGCTGGCGTTCCCAGGCGCAAGCCGCTGGGGCGGAATGGTGGTAGGGTATCGTTCGGTATAGCATTGGCGTTGGCGGTGATACCGCTGGCTTCCAGCCGCTCCTGGGCGGTTTTGCCGTCGATGTTAAAGCTGCCGTAGACGTCCGCCAGCACCAAGTGGTTGCTGGTGCCGCCCGTTACTAATTTCAAGCCGCCGCGTTTTAGTTCATCTGCCAGAACAGTCGCATTCTTTACGATTTGCTGGGCGTATTCCGTGAACTCTGGGCGTAGCGCCTCGCCAAAGGCCACTGCCTTGGCAGCGATGGTGTGCATGTGCGGGCCGCCTTGCGTGCCAGGAAAGACCGCCCGGTCGATCAATGTTGGCAAGTTTTCCAAAGTTTTTTCTGGTCGCTTCAAAGGATTGCCGGCTATGCCTTTCGACAAAATCAAGCCGCCGCGTGGGCCGCGCAAGGTTTTGTGCGTGGTAGTAGTGATAACGTGAAAGCCGTAGTCAAACGGATTTTTGGCCACGCCGCCAACGATTAATCCAGCGATGTGGCTCATATCCGCCATCAACATAGCGCCGACTTCGCCTCCAATCTCGGCAAACTTGGCGTAATCTAGCTCGCGCGGATAGGCCGAAAAGCCCGCCAAAATAATTTTTGGCCGATGTTTCAGCGCCAAACGGCGAATTTCTTCATAGTCAATTTCGCCAGTCTCGACATCCTTGATGCCGTAGCGGACGAATTTATATTCGCGGGCTGAGCGGGTGACTGGTGCGCCATGCGTCAGGTGGCCGCCGTGCGCCAAATCCATCGCCAGAATGGTATCGCCCGGCTCGCACCACGCATAATACACCGCCTCATTAGCCTGGGCGCCGGAGTGCGGCTGGACATTGGCGTGGTCGGCCTTGAATAGCTTTTTAGCACGGTCAATCGCCAGCTGCTCAATTTGGTCGGTGTTTTCTTGTCCGCCATAGTACCGTCGGCCAGGGTAGCCTTCAGAGTATTTGTTGGTAAACACGCTACCCAGTGCTTTAAGTACGTCTGGCGAGACGTAATTTTCGCTAGGTATCATTTCGATCCCCAGCTGCTGCCGTTTTATTTCTGCCGCAATTAAATTGGCGACCTGTGTATCCTGCATGGCATTTCCTCCTTTTCTTCTATTATACCATTGCGTTAATATACCATCTGTGATATAATCGCCGCATGAATAAAGATAAGTACTTGAAGAAAATTGGTAATTTAATCGCTGAAAACCGCCAAAAACAGGGCATGACGCAAGCACAATTGGCCGAGGCGATCGGCACCTCGCAGAGCGCTATTAACCGGATTGAAAACGGTGGTCAAAACATTAGTATCGAGATGGTAGCGCGTATCAGCGAAGTGTTAAATAATAACATTATGATGGTAAATCATTCTGGAAAAATGAATTTTCGGGTGCATGGTGGTAAAAAATTGTCTGGTGAGATACGCGTCAATACGAGTAAAAACGCGGCGGTAGGTTTGCTGTGCGCCAGTTTGTTAAATAAAGGGAAAACCACGCTCAGGAAAGTGGCGCGGATTGAGGAAGTTAATCGGATTATTGAAGTATTAAACTCAATTGGTGTGAAAACTCGCTGGCTGGACGGTAATGATTTGGAAATTATGCCGCCAGCGCGCCTGAAACTGGAAAATATGGACATAGAGGCTGCCAAGCGGACGCGTACGGTGATTATGTTTCTTGGTCCGCTACTTCACCAGTATCGTGATTTTCGTTTGCCGTTTGCCGGCGGCTGTAATCTCGGCAAGCGCACGGTTGAGCCGCATCTGAGCGGCTTGCGCTGTTTTGGTATGGATGTGGCGGCAGAATCGGAATATTATCATGCGCAAACTAAGGTGATTTCTGGCGATCGAACGATTCTTTTGACGGAGCGCGGCGATACAGTGACAGAAAATGTCATTATGGCGGCGGCGTTGTCGCCAGATACGACAATCATCCGCAATGCTAGTCCAAATTACATGGTGCAGGACGTCTGTTTCTTTCTGCAAAAATTGGGCGTAAAAGTCGAAGGAATTGGTACGACGATTTTGAAAATTACTGGCCATAAGCATATTAATAAAAACCTTGATTACTATCCAAGTGAAGATCCGATCGAGGCGATGAGCTTTATCGCCGCGGCAGCAGTGACTGGTTCGGAAATTACCGTGCGCCGGGCGCCAATTGAATTTTTGGAAATTGAACTGGCGACGCTGGCGGAAATGGGTTTGCAGTTTGAATTAAGCCAGGAATATTTTGCGAATAACGAAAGGACGCGCCTAGTTGACATCCATCTCAAACACTCAAAGATGAAAGCAGCCAAAGATAAGCTGCACGCGCTGCCGTTTCCGGGGATTAATATGGACAACCTGCCGTTCTTGGGGCTGATTGCGACAGTTGCTAAAGGCCGGACGCTAGTGCACGATTGGAGCTATGAAAATCGTGCAATTTATTTCACGGAACTAAGCAAATTAAATGCGCAAATTGAACTGGTTGATCCGCACCGGGTATATATCACTGGTCCGACGAAATGGAAGCCGGCTGACGTTGTGGCGCCGCCAGCACTGAGACCATCAGTCGTAGTGCTATTAGCGATGCTGGCAGCACCAGGTACGTCAATCCTGCGCGATGTGTATTCAATCAATCGCGGCTACGAGGAGCTGGCTCAGCGGCTCAATTCGCTGGGCGCAGAAATTGAAGTAATTATTGAATAGCGGCTTTCTTTGGTTCGGATACTGGCGTGTTTCGCGGTGCTGGTGATTTTTGCGAATGGTGCTGCGGAAACAGGAACTTCAGATAATCTTTCATCATACGCGTGCCAGAAATGATCGGCAGGTATGCCTTTAACTGGCGGCGAACAGTCTTTTCTAACAATTGGTCGTTCTTAATAGCAGCAGCAGCTTTTAGCATGTTGACATATAGGGAAGATATTTCAGCATCGTAATTATTGCCCGACACTTCCAGGCAGGCAATCGGTTTGACATCCGCGACGCCGCCATCACTGGTAGAGATAAGCAATTTAAGGTTGGCGATATCTTTTTCCCACGACGTGCCGCAAGCCTCCAGCCCGATCATCGGCACGTTAATCGCAATATCCGAGCCGATTGCCAAAGCTCGGCCCAGCTCTTCATCATAATCCTGGATGTAATGGACGCGCTCGCGTAAAACTGGATCGCCGTCAACGAGCTTCAGGATGTCAAGCAGCCGCTGGTACATAGCCGTGTCGCCCTGGTGAACTTTACCGGCTAAAATATAGTGCGCGTTATGGTTGATTAAAATCTGGCGCAGAGTTTCCGGCTGTTCAAACGCCATATACGGGCGTTTATAGTTGGCGAATCGCCGCTTGAAATCAAACAGTACTGCGTCTTCGGGAATTTGCACTGGTTCATTGTATTGATCTTTTCGCGTCGCTAGAATCCTATTCAGTTCCAGGCGCCCACGTCTTTTTAGTTGGCGAATGGCTGGCGCGTCAATTTTATCAATTTGCTCTTTGAACTCTTCTGTCGGCAAGCCAAACTTATCGATGACGTTTTGGCTGTAATAAGTATTCATGATTTCTGGCAGCACCCATGTCTCCATGTCGATGCCATTGGTGATTGCTTGGAATTTTACTTTGTCATTGTTGCGATCGCGAAAATCAGCTACGCGAGCGTGTAGTTTGCTGACGCCATTTTTTGCCTCGGTCAGCTCAATAGCTAGTAAATTTGGCCGCAGGCGGTCATTGCGGAACTGTTCCATTAGCCAGCAGCGTACAGCGTTGCTTTTTAGGTTTGGTAAAACTAGTTTTTCAAATTGCGAACGATTAAACTCCGGCTCGGCAGCTTGCAGTAATGTATGGTTAGTGTACAGTGTATGCTTGCGAACGTAAACAATGGCTTCATATAAATTCATGCCGTTTGCGCATAATTCGTCCAGCCGCGCTAGCGCTGCGAAAATAGTTGCCGTCTCGTTCAGCTGGATGACCGCTGGTTTAATGCCGACCAGTTTCAGCGCCTTGTAGCCGCCGAAACCCAGCGCCACTTCTTGGTATAGCCGGTGATCGCCAGAGCCGTCACCTTCGTATAAC
>CAUPXR010000021.1:0-8797 GCA_963515225.1 uncultured Candidatus Saccharibacteria bacterium
GCCTCAAACTCATGTTTCATCGCCCATTTAATACCAATATTTACTCCGCCCGTGAAACCAGTATTTTTTGGTTCTTGATGAAAATGTAAATTTTTCATTTTAATTTTAGAAAGTTCTTTCACTGAATCATCGCCTGACCCATTGTCAATCAAATAGATTTCAAAATCTGTATAGGTTTGGCGCCGTAAGGCCGCCAGGCATTTTTTTGTATCTTGCCAGCCCTTATAATTCAACACCACCACTGCTATTCTCATAAAATCTCTCCTATTCAAGTATATAATACTACATTATGGTAAACTATTCATATGAGGAGAGTGTGCGTAGTTGTTCCCGCTTATAATGAGGCGACCGTGATTGGCGAAGTTGTTAAATCCGCGAGGGAAGTATTCTTAAAATCTAAGAAAGCTTATGACATTGATATTGTCGTAGTCAACGACGGCTCAAAGGATAAAACCGCCAGCGAGGCCAAAAAAGGCGGCGCTATTGTCATTAACCACATTCTCAACTCTGGAGCGGGCAGCGCCACGCTAACTGGCCTGGCTTATGCACGCCAGCATAATTACGATATCGCTGCCACCATGGATGCCGACGGGCAGCACGCGCCAGATGACGTCCTGGAAGGAATTAAAAGTATTGATCAAGGAAATGCTGATTTGTTGATAGGCAGCCGGTTAATTGACAGCCGAGGCATGTCGAAGATTAAAGTCCTAGGTAACAAGGGTCTGAGTCTATTTACTTATTTGCTATTCGGCATTAACGTTACCGATTCCCAGTCAGGCTTACGAATTTTCTCAAGGCGAGCAATCGACGGCTTACAGTGGAAATCAACCGGCTACGAGTTCTGTTCCGAGATGATTTGGCGCGCCAAACAAGCCCGCATGAGCGTCAGCGAATATCCAATTAAAGCTATTTACACCGATTATTCAAGAGCTAAGGGCCAGAACAACTGGAATGCAATAAACATTGTTAAACGGCTGTGCAAGCAGCGTATTTCGGAGATATTTGAATGAGGTATATTATTCTCGTATTACTCAACACACCTATTATCTTGGCGGTGTTAATTAACATCATCACCCAATACAAACTAAAAAAGATCAGTAAAAACCGCTTAAAACACCAGTTATTGATTTGGCTATTTGCGTTGATTATTATCATAGGATCATTCCCGGTGTATAATCTGGCGATGAGTAAAGACCTATTTGACTCTAGCGAGCTGAGTCTTTTTGATATCGTCGAAATTACTACCATCGTCTTCCTTCTGTCAATCGCCAACAGCCAGCGGCAAAGAATCGACCAAAACGAACAACGCCTGCGCGAGCTACACCAAGCCTTGTCAATTAAGCTTAGCAAATAACACCCTCAGACTTTGAACTTTGCCTTGCCTGCGTTTCGCTACGAGAGACCTAAAGGCGATATCTACCGCCGAGGTTTACGGGAGGTTTTACGAGGCTTCCGCGCGGTACTCGCACCCTTGGCGGCGGCGTCTGTTGTTTTTCTTTTACTTTTCTTAGTCTTCGCTTGTTGAAAAATAAGTTTTGAAAAAATAATGTAATTCCAGACCGCCACCATTGCCATCACCGATATTTTAGCAATCAAACTATTAACATGCAGCACGTAGACCATGCAATTCATAACCAAATTTGTTAACACCAGATTTATAGCCGCTAGTAAGCCGTATTTCATGAGCTGTTGGGAAACTTTTTCTTTGCTTTTGAACACCCATGCTCGATTTAATAAGAAACTAACTACAAAGCCGCACAAGAAACTTATCGTCTGAGATGCTATTAGTATAATTCCGGCTTTCTCCATTACTGCAAATGACACATATTCAGTGATCGCCGCTAAAGACCCGGATACTAAAAACTTCATTATCCTCTGAAAAGCATCTGCTCGGTTTCTTGATATTCTTTGCACGGCAGCTACCGCCAGATAGCCGGCAATGACAATCAATGTTAGTCCAGCAGCCGCCAGCGAGGCAGTCGTATACTGCGGCCAGAAATTAAATGTTATCGTCGATTCTCCCTTTGGAATTTTAACTGACTGGAATAGGTTATTATATTTTTCAATAGTTTGAGTTTCATTATTAACTTTTGCCGACCAGCCGTCGAAAAATAGTTCAAGCCGCCGCAACTCCGACGCCTCGGAACAAGCCGCCGCAATTTCGTTCCGGCTTTTCACTGTTAAACGGCACTTATCCGCCGAAACATAACTGGCAAAATTCGGCATTTGATAAACAGCCACTCTGTCGGACGGGTCTTTATAAACCAGCTTTAGTCCATGATCTTGAGCATTACTATCACTCAGCCGATAGACGCCGTTAATTTCGCTCACTATGTATTTCACGCCAATTGCTTGATAATTATTAATGTTACGTAAAAATTCATCCTGCACCGAATTCTTTTCCCATTTCAACCGAAAAGCGCCAGAAAAGCTAATCGTGCTGGTATTGTTATCTAGTTTTTTAACCACATAATCTTCCCATAGTTTGGGGGTTGGTAGATTTTCGGTGTTGATTGATGCTAATTTGAAATACGAGCCATAGTTCGTTTTTAGTCCGTTCTTATTACCAATGAAATAAAACCGATTATTCCCCAGATTTTTCTGCAAAAAATCAACTACACCAAAGTCCAGCCTGGCTTGAGAACGAATTGGCGCACCAAGCTGCGGAATCCAAAACAACACCAGCATCTCGGCAATAATCGCCGCCGTCATGACAATCGGTACAAGCTTTCTGGTTTTCTCCCAAATAGAACTTACAGCTATCGCGGCCAGCCCGGCAGCAGTAGTAACAGCAGCGATGGTTAAATCAATATACGAAATCTGAGCGTTTGGCAAATTATCAATAACAGACTTAGCGAAGACCAGCGCAGTAGCCACTAGTATAGCCGTTAACAGCAGTGGTAGCCACAGCTTCTTTAACGACAGGTTTGAACCTTTTTTCCATACATAATCCAGCCCAAACGCCGCCATAATAATCATGGAGATAACAAAAATCGGCGGAACGTAGCGGTGCGGCGCTGCCGACGACATGAGCGGTAACATATCGATAACTTTCGTAATTCCCGGCACTGCTAAAATTCGCGCCAAGGTAACGCCGGACGCTACTAAGAAGAATATCCGAACGCCGCGGGGAATTGCCTGATTTTTAGCGCCGATAAAAGCTGCTGTTATAATAAAAATTCCCGTAAAACCACCCAAACTACCCCAATAAGGAGCAACTGCTGAATGCTCAAAAATCAACCCGTAAACGTACGGAAATAGCAGCATAGGTGTCGCCTCCATCTTCAAACCAACGCCGGCAAACGCGCCAGTATGCCCGCCAATGTTAGCGCCATGCATCAAATAGTGAGCGAAAAGATAAATAATTGGCGCCGCCAAAAGCAGCCCAACAAGACCGCCAATCATAACGTGCGTAACATAACGCAGGAGCAGTTTCTTGTCTTTATAGAGTCCGCATAGCCGGTAAATAAACCACGCCAACACTAGCAGGCCGTTGATATATGCCGTTTCTGGAAAACCAGCATATATAGAAAACGCCAAACTAAACGCTAAAATAATCCAACCAAATTTTTTACCTTTCGGTGTTTTATCAAGTATTTCGCTTCTAATTTTCTCAACCGCGTAGAGCTGCCATGGGAAAAATGGCATCGGATTAATTACTGCGCTGCCGAAGATAGCGAATAGGCTATTCAGAGAAAAAAGCATGCCGCCAATTACAGACGAGATATTACTCAGCTTAAACATTCTTAGCAAGAAATACATCCCGATGCCGGCTGCGGTTTCTAGAACAATCTTAAAAATCAAAAAACCAGCGGGTAAAACCAGTAACAAATTAAACGGCACAAACAAAGATGCTGGCTGCATATCGCCAGCCAGCGGCGCACCAACGCCCTCGTAATGATTCCATAAAGGTAATTTACCCTCCAAAATTTGATGAACTGACGCCGATCCAAGCGAATGTGTAATCGGTCCGTCATTGACTTCCGTTCCGTTGTATTGACCATTAACTGTCGTCCTGTCGACCCCAAGCCCGGAGCGCGTAATCATCGGGTTAGGGTTGGTGATAAAGATGTTAATAGCGTTGCCCAGCAGTACCACTAAAAATATCACCAAGCAGCTTTTTATCCGCAATTTCAGTTCGCTTCCCATTGCCATAAATTATAATACAGTACTCTATTATTTTCCAAGCTGGCAATTATTAATTTATACGATATAATAGCTTGTATGAAAGTTCTCGATTTATCGGTTATCATACCATTCAAAGATCACCCGAGCATGACTATCGACTGCCTCAAGTCTTTAGCCTCGTGCCCTATCAAAGAAATTTTGCTTGTAAATAATGGCTCAAGCAGCAGCACAATGGATCAAATAAAAGCCTACTCTGCCAATATAAAAAACATCAAGTTGCTTCATTATAACCATAAATTTAACTACCAAAAAATCAATAACTGGGCAGCGGCACAGGCTAAAGGTAAAGTGTTGTGGCTACTAAATAACGACGTCGAGGCAACTTCTCCAGATTTGATTGAATACATGTACCATAAAGCGCTGGAGCCAAGAGTCGGAGCAGTCGGCTGCGTATTATTATACGGCGACAGAAAGACAATTCAGCACGCTGGAGTCTACCTGGTACCAGGCGGCACGGCCGATCATTTGTATATACGTAAAAAACTCAGCTCGCTACTAGAAGACGAAGGTTTACCATACAATTTCAAAGAAGACTTGCCGCTAGCAGCTGTCACGGCAGCCTGCTTGATGGTCGAAAAAGTAAAGTTTGATAAAATCGGCGGCCTCAACGAGGACTTTATTATCACTGGCGGCGACGTTGATCTGTGTCTGCGCTTGGCGGATAAAAAATTTGCACCGATCCTCGTTGGCTACAACCACGGACACATGATTCACAAAGAGTCAGTCTCTCGCTCGCATTTGGGAATTCCCTATGTCGATTTCGTGGAAAGTTATAAAATTTATTCAAAACATTTTTCAACAGAGAACGGCGATGGCTTTATCGATGTCAGAAAATTGAAAGGATATAAGTAGTGAAAAAAGTTATTTTGCGCGCAATTCGAAAAACCAGCAACGTTACTAAACGCGCCGGTCTAAAAGGAGTCAACTTCCTCGGTAAGGTTGAAAATAAAACCACATTTTTAATTAATAACGGCAAGCTGGGCGATTCGGTTAAGGCCGAGGATCTTTTTTATCAAAAATATCCCCACTTAATCCCAGTTTATCCGGCTTTACCTAACCTTGGACAAAAACCTTCAGTAACAATTTTTGGTTTTCTGCACCCAGCAGGTTTTTACGGCGGTATCGCCACACTGCTATTTGTCGGCGCCAAACTGGCTAACGAATTAGGTTACAACCTGCGGGTAGTTCAAACAACTGGCTACAGCGATAAGGTTGATCCAGTTGAGTTTCTGAATAAGAACGGTATCAACATGACGAAAGAGCGCTACTCAACCATTAACCTATCAAACCGTTCGCAGTACGATTACGGTTACCTGCCGCTTCATCCAGACGACGTAGTGCTGGTTAGCGCTTGGTGGGATGCGCGCGTTGCTTCAAGCCTGCCGTTAAAAAATAAGTTCGTCTATCTTATCCAAGATTTTGAGCCGATTTTTTATAATAACAGCGACGCCTATACTTTAGCCGACGAAACATACCACAGTAAAAAGTTCCTACCAATTACTAATACAGAAATTCTCTTAGATTATTTTAAGAAGAATAAGTATAATTACATCGCTAAAAACGCCGTTTTCTTTGAGCCGGCACCATCTCCTGCAGTAAAGAAACGCTCGCCTAAAAATTCTAAAACTAAGAAAATATTTTTCTATAGCCGGCCGAATGTTGATAGAAATATGTTTTACACGGCAATTATGGCTCTGGACAAGGCGCTCAGCGATGAGCGGCTGGCTGACTATACCATTGAGGCGTACAGTGCCGGCTCGTCTGACGTGCCAAATGTGCAATTGTCAAACGGCACGAAAATTATTAACAAAGGTAAAATGCCGCTTGACGAATATTATGCGTTCGCCCAAACAATTGATGTTGCTATTTCACCGATGCTGGCCCCTCACCCAAATTACCCGACACTGGAATTTTCAGGCATTGGCGCGACAGTCGTAACGACCAAATGGCAGACAAAATCCAACCTCGACCGATATTCAAAGAATATTTTCATGGCTGAACCGACAATCGACGACATGGCTGAGAACATTATCGCTGCCATCACTAAGCCAGCAGGCGACATCAAAGCAGATGCAGCTAATAATAACCTAAATACCGATTGGAACAGCGCCCTTGATCAACCGATTAAGGCAATTGCTGACCAGCTAATCCGTAAATAGCTGCTCTAGCGCGTCCCGCACCACCGCTATTCATGATATAATAAACGCATGGGAGTGGAGATTATCAGCAAGCGCAACCGCGTATTGTTATACCAACTGGTAAAAACCGATTTTAAATTGCGTTACCAAGGCTCATTTTTAGGAATCTTATGGTCGGTACTTAAGCCGCTGATGATTTTTGCGGTCATGTACACCGTTTTCGTCCATTTTCTAAAAGTAACCGATGGCACGCCGACTTATCCAATTGTATTGCTACTTGGTATCTCATTGTGGCAGTTTTTCACCGAGGCAACCAGCGTCGGTATGCAGTCCATTTTCGTACGCGGTGATCTCATCCGTAAAATCAACTTTCCGAAGCATATTATCGTTATGTCATCAATGATTAGCGCCTTGATCAGTTTGGCGATTAACTTGGCGGTGGTTTGCCTATTTGCACTATTCGCCAGAGTAGATTTAACGTGGAATATTTTACTTGTACCGATTAGTATTTTACAGCTGTTTGCCTTGGCGTTTGGCCTAGCGCTGTTTTTATCAGCCTTTTACATTAAATTCCGCGATATCGGACACATTTACGAAGTCATCCTGCAGATTATTTTCTATGCAATGCCCATCATCTACCCCTTAAGCATGGTCGCTAACCGCACAGTTTTAGGTATTCCCGTGCAGAAGTTGCTGCTACTTAACCCAATTGCCCAAACCATCCAAGATGTGCGCCACAACTTAATTGCGCCAACCACTACGCCGACCGCCTGGACAACCATGAATTCTTGGATTATCTTTATTCCAATTGTCTTAACAGGCGTTATTATTGTCGGTGGTATCATATATTTTAATAAAAACAGCAAATACTTTGCGGAGAATATATAATGAGTAAACCCGCCATAAAGATTCAGTCCGTCTCCAAAAGTTTTCGCTTGCCAACCGAACGCTCTGCTGGCTTAAAACAGTCTTTTATCAACTGGACGAAAGGTATCAAAGGCTATAAAAAGCAGCAAGTCTTAAACGATATTTCGTTCACTATCAATAAAGGAGATTTTTTCGGTATTGTCGGACGTAACGGATCAGGAAAGTCGACTCTTCTTAAATTAATTTCGCAAATTTATGCGCCAGATTCTGGATCAATCACGATCAACGGTAAGCTCATTCCTTTCATTGAACTGGGAGTCGGGTTTAATCCAGAATTAACCGGCCGCGAGAATGTCTATCTGAGCGGAGCCTTGTTGGGATTCTCAACTGGAGAAATTGACGCCATGTACAGCGGCATCGTTGAGTTTGCTGAGCTGGCTGATTTTATGGACCAAAAGCTTAAAAACTATTCAAGCGGTATGCAAGTACGCTTAGCCTTCTCTATTGCCATTAAAGCCAAGGGAGACATTTTAGTGCTGGACGAAGTTTTGGCGGTCGGCGACGAAGCTTTCCAACGTAAGTGCTTCTCCTACTTTGCCCAGCTTAAAAAAGAGAAAAAAACTGTTGTTTTAGTCACTCACTCCATGGAATCGGTTCAACAATTTTGTAACCGCGCAGCATTGATTGACAGAGATCATGAACTTGTCGTGGGCGGCCCGTCTGAGGTTGCTCAAATTTACCGCCAGCTTAACAATCTGAATGTCGAAACTAAAACATCCAAAGCGGCCCTCAACCGTCACGTCTCTATCAACTGTGAATTCAATAATCTAGGAAAGACGCTCGATTTCTCAATCCAGTTCAACGCCAAAAAATCGCTTAATGATGTGGTGCTAACATTTATGATTATTCGCGATAACGGAGAGATTGTGTATCGTTTTACTACCGACGAAAAATTTGAGAATAAAATTATTGACCTTAATTTATCTCAAGTTCTTAAATTGTCAATTGACAACATTTTACCAAACGGCTTATTCTCAGTCCAAGTCGGCGTAAAAAGCCGTGATCGGGCGCATGTGTACGCACTGGTAGACGACATCGTCAAGTTTGAAATCGTCAATCAAGGCTCGTATAACAACGACGTTTTCTGGAAACCGAACGAGGAGTTTCATCTTAGTAAGTCATGAGACGCATCCTAGCTATCGGCGCTTACGAACGAGATAACTTTGGCGATTTATTGTTCTTATATGTCTTAAGAAAATTAATCGATAACAAAGCCGAGGTTATAGCTTCGTCAATTATTGCAGCCGATACCGGGTCTATAAACGGCGAATTTGTTCTGCCATATGATGTTTTATTAAAAAACCATACCTTTGACGGAGTGTATGTTGCTGGCGGCGAAGTTGGTGCAGTTGATGTGGTGAGCGGATTAACTATGGATATATCTAGCAAGGAGTATCAAACAATCCTTCGCAATAAGCCCGACTTGAACACTATTGTTGAATTTTATACTGGCATTAGCCAAAACCGCGAAGAACATGCGTATATCCCAGACCTCCAAAAATATCCGCTTAATAAACATACGCCACTGATCGTTAATTCTGTGG
>CAUPXR010000022.1:0-8782 GCA_963515225.1 uncultured Candidatus Saccharibacteria bacterium
TGGTTTTGTCCGGCGAAGAATAGGCCTTGTCCGACTGGGAAGTTAGATAAGCGCTTTTGTTCTTCTTCGGTCAATTTGAAGACTTGCGACAAGACATCAACGGCACTGGTGGATTGTTTAAGAAGCAGCTGAATTGACGAGTTGGAAACGATTGCCCGTCCCATCTTACTGCCGACGAAGTCTTCTACGTCCTGGGTAATGGTGGTTAATCCTAGTTGGTATTTGCGGGCGCGCTTTGCTAAAGAAAATAGGAAGCTGGCCGAATCATCGTAGCGCATTAGCTGCCAGGCCTCGTCAACGATCAGCATGCGCCGCTTCTGGTCGGTGCGGGTAATATTCCAGATGTGATTTAGCACGATATACATGGCAATTGGCCGCAGCTCGTCCTCCAAATCGCGGATATTAAATACTACCATCCGGTTATTAATGTCAATGTTTGATTGCTGCGAGAAAATGCCGGCAAATGTACCAGCGGTAAATTTGCGCAGCCGCTGTGCTAACGCCGGACCAGTACCGCCCATATGCAGCAAAGTATCGTATAAATCGGAAATTGTCGGCGGTAGCGAATGGTGGGTTAACGGATCGGAGGTGATACCGACGCGGGCGTAGGTGTCAATCAAAGCTTGGTCAATATCGGCTTCTTCTGCCGGCGATAGTCCGGATGTAATTTGTCCGTCAGATTGGAGACCGCCCAACATTTGCCGCAATAGACCATGCAGTGTTACCAGGTTGGCCCGCAGGGCATCATCTGCTTCGTCAGTGTCGATTACCTTTGGTAAATCGAACGGATTAACACGCGTGTCGCTACTTAGGCTCAAGCGGATATAGCTGCCGCCGACTGCGTCGCATAGTTTCTGATACTCATTTTCCGGGTCGATAATCACGATGTCCGAGCCAATCATCATACTGCGCAGCGCTTCCAATTTGACGGTAAACGATTTGCCAGCACCAGATTTAGCGAACACCACCATATTGGCATTTTCCAAAGAAAAACGGTCGAAAATCACCAAGCCGTTATTGTGCATATTAATGCCGTATAATACACCTTTACCGTCAGTCAGGTCGGCTGATGTGAACGGGAAACTGGTAGAAATAGCGCTGGTGTTCATATTGCGGCGAACCTGCAATTCGTCGGTTAATTGCGGAATAGTACTGTTCAGCCCCTGTTCTTGCTGGCTGGAAGCGACTTTCGAAAATACCAGCTGCTGGCCGAAAATTGTCTCAATTTTATGCTGCACAAAATTTAATTCATCCATGCTGTCAGTATAAATCGTGATATATAATCCGTAGCGGAAAAACTTTTCGGCGCCAATTTGCAGCTGGTCGCGCAACTCTTCGGCGTCCTGCAAAGCCGCCTCCAATGCCGGGTCGCGCACTTTGCCTTTTTCTGTATTAATATTCATAGTAGCTTCCAGCTGCGTCACTTTTTTACGCAGATTATTAAGCACCACCTGAGTATCGACTGGATAAATAAACATACTAATGTCCAGAACTTCGTCGATGTTAATCACCGAACTGAGCCAGCCGGTGTAGATTTGCCGCGGATAACCGTATACATACATCGTTCGGCCGTATTTTGCGCCCAAACGGAAATGGTCGGTATGAAGCTCCAGGCTGCTGGGCGCGATAAAATCGCGCATCGTTCTGACGCCTGTCAGGAAAGCTTGTTCAACTTCAGCTTGTTCGCGCGCCCGCTGCTGCGCCGCGATATCGATAACGTCTTTCTTCTTTGCCATTACAATAATCCCCCTCCTGTTGGCGGCTGGCCTTGTCCTTTGGTGATGTAAGTGGTCGTCAGCTCGCTCGGGTCAATAGCTGTTAGCGATTCTCTGGATGATGTATCGGGGTTATAAGACACGTAAAGCAATTCGCCTAATTCTCTGGTGTTCAATTGGCGGCTTTTGACGCCCATCTGGAACATACCGCTCATCACCGAATCGAGGCGGTTTTTAATCTCATCTTTCGCTTTCGCATAGGTTGCTTGATCAATTTTTGTCACGGTAGCCTCTTTTTTACCGCTGAAAAAACTATTAAACAAACCCTTGGCTTGTTGTTTAGTCACACTCTCGTCGCCCTTTTGGTAATATGGCACCACCACGTAAAAGCTTTTGTCCATAATGTTAGCCTCTTGCGCCAATGCATCGATGAAATCCATATAATCGTCCATCAGCACGTTTAAAAGCATATTATCTTGGTTGCGGCGAATTTCAGCCAGCCGGTCAAGGTATGGTCCAATATCCACCCGCCGCGAGCGAATTAGAATTTGCACAGGAAAATAAAGCGAATTAAGGAAGTTTTGGTAGCTAAACTCAACGCCTTCCCGCTCCCTTGCACTCATCAAGTCAAAGTTAATCGATTGGCATTCAACCACTGCTCGAAAACTGCCGTCGCTCATAATAATCATATTCTCGCGCATCTCTGAGAATAACAACGTGTTTTGAGTGCTGATCGCGGCGTTTTTCTTCTTGTCTTTTGGTGTTTGCGACTTAGGCGTTTGGTTTGCTGGTTGCTGCCCGGAACCGATTGACTGCTGCTGTGGAACACTACCGTCAGAAATAGCCGCATTGGCTTGCTGCGGTACTGGCGGTTGATACGGTTGCTGGTTTTGTAATTCTGGCTGCATAATTCCCACCTTAATGTAGCGAAATCACCACTTCATCTTCCATTTTTTTTGCTTTTTTCTCTCTTTGCTCAATTTCGTTTGCTACGCGCTGGATCGTCTGAATAGAGAAGTCTCTGTGGTTCTTTGCCAAGTCTATTATAGCAGGCGAGACGCTATCAAGGCTAGTCTGCGGCGGTGCTGTCGGGGCTGAGGCTTCTGCTGTTGGCTGCACTGGTATCTCGTCCAGCGGTATGAGTGTTGATTGGCGCATGGTTGGATATGGCCCTGCTTTCATACTGGATGCTATTGATTGTTCTATATCAGATTGTTGATCTACTGGCACTTTGTTATCTAAATCGGATTGCGTATTGCTTGCGCTGCTATTTGAGCTTGATGATTGACTGGACTGGGAGTTGTCTGTGGACGAGGCACTTTGAGGGTCGTCAGGTGCTATTTGCTGAGCTGCCGACATCGTTTGGATCATTGCCTGCCGCCGCCGAGCATCTGATTGATTGATTAGATTGGTAATGTTCTGCGCAGTTGCCCCAGCCTCATCTAAGGGGTCGAATGCAGCCTGCGCCTCATTATATAAATCGGCTTGCATCGGACTGTCCGGGTCGTTAACGCCGCGAATTGACCAGCCGCGGCTATCTACCAAATTTGCCAAATACGACAACCGTCGCTGCACTTCTTCTTGATCATAACTATTTCTGCGGGTTGTTTCTTCGGTTTTTGGCGCAGTAACCTCCACCAAATACTCAATGCCATCAGGCTGCCATAGTCGTTTTTTTGGTTTTAGCATAAAAGAAATTACTGCCGCCAAATAGACTTCCATAGGCTGGTCTTTTCTCAGAGGCAGTGCTAATGCGCCGAAAAATAAGGCAATCGGCACAGGAATTAAGCCTAGCGGTAGTAATATCCGCGCCAGAATATAAGCAGCTCCCAGCGACACGACAGCGATAATTAAGAAAATAAACTGCCGAAAACTAAACGGTCCAAGCAGCTTGTCTTCCGCCTCCACGTCCTGAGGAACTTTATATACAGACATACTGCTTATATTATAGCAAATCACAGCATAGTCTTAAGAATTCCATATTGCTCTTTGGCGGCTTCGGTAACATTGCGCTTGAGTTCTCTCTCCGTCAATGCTTCATCAATCTTCTTCCTAAAGGCAGCTCTCTTCCCTGCTGTGACAATGCTGCCGTGGCGGCTGTTAAAGGCTTTCTGGAGAAGCTTGACGCCCTGAGCGTCAGTAATAGATACATCCTCGGCCTTGAATTTACCGCCCTCAACCCACTCGGCAACATACTTTAGAAGAGCATCTTCGTCAGGAATAGAACCCTTGACTATGTCGTCAATTAACTTGCCGCCTAAGAACGGCGCTTTACCCTTTACGCTTGAGGAAGCCAAACCTGCCGCTACGGAGCCGTTAAATTCTGGCGGCATGTGGCTGATCAAATCGACAACTTCGTCCACTGTTCCATTTTTCATCTGATCTTCCAGAGCTGCCTCAAGTACGTACGGGGTATTGCGGTTAAACACCCTGTTGCCGCGATAGACGGTGCCGCCCTTTGCCAATTCCTGCTTCTCTTGGGCGTTAAATTTGTAATGATTAATAACCTGGTGCGCTTCCTCGATAGATTTGGCAGTTTCTCCGCGAGAGGCAGCGACGGCTGTTGCTAACGCTGCATCCATACCCAGGTTATTACCGTGTTCGTCAACATACACATTGCCGCCCGCCATTCTCTGGTATTCACTATTAGTTAAGACATCCTCAGCCAGCTTCTTATTCTGGGCGCGCTGTGCGTTGGATTTGCGGATTCCTTCCAGCGCCAAGTTGCGGGTAGCCTCTTCTGCCTCATCCATGAATTGCTGATATTTAAGGTGTTGTCTGAGATCTTGCCTGGTTGACCACTGTGCAGAAAGCCTTCGCAACGCTCTGTCAGGTGCAGAACGCGTGATGTCAGACGGAACATGTCCTTGAACTGCTTCGGCGTACCGGTTTTCATCTTGTGCTGCCAGAACTTCAGCCTGCCGCTTAGCTTGCTTGGCATGCAAATCTTCTCGTTTATGCAGATTAGACCGGCCATAGATATTGTCTGCCTGCTGCTGCAGCCGCTCCTGCCGCTCTTTTGTCCGCCGCTGGCGGTGGCTCATGTGCCGGCCAGCTCGCCGGATAAGCTGCCGGCCTTTTAGGTTGTCATTACCCAGCGACCGCTTGTTAGCAACTTCTGTGCTTTTATCTTTAGACCAGTTGCGCGTTCTGTCGATAAGTCCCTTGTTTGGGTTGTTGACAATTCCAGCGATACGATTTAGGATTCCGCCGCTCAGCTTAAATAGGAACGGCGTTAATGGCAGTGCGATAATCTGCACCGCTAGTCCCAGAATCACCTCTATGATAGTTGATGCATTCTGTAAAATTGCTGCCGCTGCTAATTGAGAGCCGCCGAATAATAAGGAGAACGCCGGGAAGAAAATTAGCATCGTCATGAACATCTTGCGCCACTTTTCGAACCATTTTTCTGTACCTGGCAGTAAATAGCAAACAAACGCCAGCGGTGAAATAATTGTCAAAATAACGATTAACGCATGCCGCGCCGCCAGCACTAAAACCACCATTAAAACCGCCAGCAGTGCTCCCAGTAAAACCGGTAGCAGTAGAATAATCGCCGATGTTAAAACGCCGCCTTCGCCGACCAGAAAGGCTCTGATGCCGACTGCCGCCGCACCGCCGGATAAAATAAGCGCTGTTAAATTCTCCCAGGTAAATACTTCAATACTGCCGCCGCTGGAATGTCCGGTTGTTAAAACTGTAGTTCTAATCTGCATAAAGACATCTTGCAGGGCATGTCCGGAGATGTTTGATAAATCGATAGCAAACGCACAGATATAATAAGATATATTCACTAGCACCGCGGCAATTGCCAGGCGCGGCAACATCTTTTTTATGCCATAATTACTAATTCCCGCTGAGGTGACTTGCGAATAAATAATAACTAAGAAGGCAATGATAAACGCCGCGTTGGCAAATCCCAGCATAATATTCCATGCCAGATATAACCCGCTTTTATTATCAGTAACATTCAGCGGCTGCGTTTCCAGAGAGTCGTTCAATTTGCCATACAGCCAATCCATGTTGCTTGCTAAAAACGTGGAAATTGGGCAAATAAAATACCCCACCGATGCTATGCCGCAGTCGCTGCTGCCAACATCGGGGTTTTCGCCGGCAGCTTCGGTGGAAATAGTAGTTGATGATTCTCTGGTGTAAGTCCTTGGTTTCTTAAAGTCATAGACGATAAATTCTGCCGAGGTTGCTGTTGTTATATCGGTGCCAGGCGGAAAGTAAATAACTTTCATTTTCTCCTTACCGCCAGATTTGTCTAGCATACCGTAAGCGTAGCCTTTTTCATCCAAGCCCATGTTCTTCAGCTGGTTTTCGTCGGTGATGTTTATGTATGTATTGTCCTGGTAGACTAAAGACCGTCCATTCCAAGTAGCATCTGCCGCCATAACAGGGGTAGATTGTAAAAAAACACCAGCAAGAGTACCAACGATCAGCCCAGCCGCCAGAAATGCAAACCATCGCGACCGCTGTATTAACTGCCGCATATGTGTCCGTAACCACTTCATATACGGATTATGTTAGCATTTTTTAGATAAAAAGTCAAGGAAAACGTACGGGGTAACTTACTTACTGGGCGGGCGGTGTAGAAGATGGTCGCTGTGGGGTTTGCGTAGCAGAATGCGCTTGCCGGGCTTGCCCTGATGATGCTGCTGGCTGTGCTCCAGAGCTTGTAGATTGCGGTTGTCCTGATGATTGAGTCTGAGCTCCGTTTGCAGCCTGCGTGCCGCTTGCTTGTGCTTGCTTTGCGGCGTTATTTACTATATTCTGTAGCTCCTGTCTGGTTTGGTCGGAAATATTTTCCATAGCACGGCTATTATTCAATACTTTTTGGGCTTGACTTCCATCCATGGTGCCTGACTTTATTTGCTGTGTAATATTTGCCTGTATGCTGGCTTTTATAGCTCCTATGTTTTCCTGTGGAGCTTCTCTCATAATATGCCTGTCGCCCAGAACTCTTGCAGCCTGCTCCCAGTCCATACCGCCAGCTTGTATGGCGGCGGCGTTTTGTTCGACGGCTGCTTTATCTCCTAGCTTATCGAAGCCCTCTTGAGTCAGCCTGTGCATCTCGCTAATACCGGTATGTACGGGCGCGCCGCCTGATTTTTCTAGCTTATCCAAAGCTGCCTTACCAGCTGCCGCGATGCCGGCATCGCGGCCTTTCATCTTCATTAAGGCTTCGGCCATGTCACTATTGTCAATACTGCCACCCTTTTGGAGATATTCGCGGACCTGGTCGATTTCGCCTGCACTGCCTCTTTCGGCTATCTCTTTGGCGGCTAAAGCTTTAACATATTCGTTATCGCTCTCATTAAGTGCCTTTACTGCGTTGCCGCTATATTTACTTTGCAATTCCATGCCAGCAGACTTATAAGCAGCCTCTTTGATGAAGGATTTTCCACCAACAGTTTCAGCTACCCTTCCAAGTAATGCAGGATTTTCTGCCACTCTAGCTTCATATTTCCGCCTTTCCTCTTGTTCTACGGCAGATTCGTATACTTTTGCTTGCATCTTGGCCTGTATCATTCGCTCGTCATGCGCTTGCATACGTCGACCAGTGGCATGTCTAATCCTGGCCCCTAACCTGCGCGGATTAAGACGATGATATTTGTTGCGCTCAGCCGCCTCAGCCGCCTTGCTGTGGTCTTGCGCTAAAAACTCAGCCCGTTTGGCACCCTTTAAAGCTCCCGCATAGCTTGCTAGTGAATTTACTGCCGGCGCAGTAAGTTTAGTGCCAATATTCTTTATACCATTCATCATACCGCCCATTATGGAATTTGACTTTATAGCCAGTACCGCTACAAACCCAGATCCCAAAAGCAGCATGGTTACTCCCATCATTCTGAATAAAACTTGTTGAGGTTCGGTGTTCTGGCTCATAAGTGACAATGCTACAAACTTCAGTCCACCGCAGTATAATGAGGCTAGTGGATACAGAAATAGCATACCCAGGAAAGTACTCTTCCATTTCTCGAATAATTTTTGGGTGTTTGGCAGCACCCAAGCGGCGAAAGCAATTGGTGCAGAAATTGCCAAAACTGGTATGACGCCTGCACGGAATACTAAAGCCATCAGACCAGCGATTAAACCTAATATGGCTGGCACAATGAATACAAATAACAGCAACAGTCCTACTTTTGGATCCATGTCGGTCATGGCAGCTCTTGCCGCGGTCGCTCCTGCTCCGATAGCAGCTACCGCTATACCAGTAGCAGCAATATCTGTTATGATAGTTGCCCAACCAACATCTCTATACTGCACTTTTGGCGCTAGCTCTGATATAAACTCGTACAACGTTGACCCTAAAATATTTGCTATGTCTACGATAACCTGCATTAGGAAGTACGACACATTTATGGCAATGGCAGCGATTATTAGTCGTGGTAGCATCTTTTTCACGCCATAGTTGGATATACCGACGTTCGAGACTTGAGAGATGATAATAGCCAGGAAAATGATGGCCAATATAGCGTTAGCCACATCCCTCAACCCGCTCCAAGCCGACGGTAGAGGTTCGCTGCTATCGCTTGGCAAAGGATTGGTTTGTAATAGAAATTCAAATAGACCCCAGGTACCATCAGCAAAATCAACGAGCCTCTCCAGGATAGGACAAAGGAAGTAGCCAATACCTTCTACATGGCCGCCGCATTCTTCTTTAGGCTTTTCTTCTTCGCCTTCGGCGGCTTGTTCTTGGGTGAGTTGCTGCTCGGTGGCTTGTTGTTGTTGTTCTCCCGCTGCTATGGCACCTGTTATATCAGCGCCTTGAAGAGCTGCTTTGATTTCATCTACTGATTTACCCGTTTTTTTGGCTAAGCATTCAGCGAGAAATTGTTGCCGTAGCTCTTCCGAAGTACCTCCGCTTCCTTGTGCATATCTTCCTGCTGACGCTGCACTAGATCTAGCCTCTGCTATACACTCGCCAACAACCTTAGGGTCAGAGGTGATTTTAGCTAATTCAGGGTTTTTGGCAAGGAGGTCTTTACCGGCAGCTTCGACTCCAGCGGCCTTGGCTTTCTCCTTTTGTTCGGGGGTGAGAGAGGAGCCTTCGCATATCCAAG
>CAUPXR010000023.1:0-8217 GCA_963515225.1 uncultured Candidatus Saccharibacteria bacterium
CGTTTTACCGAAGACACGCCGTACAATCCATCCAGCCCATACTCCAGCACCAAAGCTTCTAGCGACATGCTAGTACGCGCCTGGATTCGCAGCTTCGGTATCAAAGCGACAATTTCCAATTGTTCAAACAATTACGGACCCTACCAACACATCGAAAAGTTTATTCCGCGCCAAATCACTAACATTTTGAGCGATATCAAGCCAAAACTGTACGGTACCGGCGAACAGGTCCGCGATTGGATTCACGTTGATGATCACAACTCGGCCGTTCACCTCATCTTGGAAAAGGGTGAGCTGGGCGAGACTTACATCATCGGCGCCGACAACGATCATGTTAATAACAAGATGGTGATTGAACTCATTTGCGAGCTGATGGGCAAAGGCAAAGATTGGTATGAGCATGTCAATGACCGCCCCGGTCACGACATGCGCTACGCCATGGACTCCAGCAAACTGCGCCGCGAACTGGGCTGGCAGCCACAGTACACCGACAACCAAACAGGTATGCGTGACGGCCTAATGCAAACCATTGACTGGTACCGCGAACACGAAGACTGGTGGAAAGCCCAAAAAGAAGCCGTTGAAGCAGCTTACGCAAAACAGGGACAATAATCATGTTTGATCCAAATAACTACAACGAACTAACCGTCACCGAATCGCCCATCCCCGGGCTATTCGTCGTCAAACTACCAGTCCACGGCGACAACCGCGGCTGGTTCAAAGAAAACTATCAAAAAGAAAAAATGGAAGCACTGGGCTTGCCGTCATTTAACATCGTACAAAACAACATCAGCTTTAATGATAAAGCTGGCGCTACACGGGGTCTGCACGCCGAGCCGTGGAATAAGTTCATCTCCACTGCCAATGGCCGCGTCTTTGGTGCGTGGTGTGATTTGCGCAAAGGCGACAGCTTTGGCCGAGTTTTTACGCACGAAATTAACCCCGGCACAGCAATTTTCGTACCCAAAGGCGTTGCTAATGGCTATCAGGCGCTCGACGACAACATTGCCTATACTTACTTGGTTGACGCGCACTGGTCGCCAGACGCCAAATACACCTTTGTCAATCTGTTTGATCCAGCTCTCGGCATCGACTGGCCCGTCAGCCAGGATCAAGCGATTATTTCCGAAAAGGATGCCGCTCACCCGCTACTTGCAAACGTAATTCCGATGGAGGTGTAAGACAAATATATGCCAACTATCACTATCATCACCGGCTGCAGCGCCGCCGGAAAAACAACAACCTTCAAGGCTCTACGAAAAAGCCAGCGAATCGGCAAGTCAATTGCTATTCATGAAATTGATGAAGACGGAGTCCCGCCAGTTGGACGCGGGCCATGGCAAGGCTTTCGAGTTGAGCAGCTGCTTTTTGATGCAACCGAACGTGCTAAAAAAGGAATATCCTCAGTTATTTGCGGTATTATTTTCCCGCATCAAATAACTGAATCAATCTACTATCCCGACCCAAAGATCGCCGACGTACAATTTATCATGCTATCTACCACTGGTGCATTGATTTCCGAACGGCTGCGCGAACGCGAAAAAGGATTGAAAGGATTTGACGAAAGTATCAGCTTAGGCGGTATTCGGCAAAATATCAAGCAGAATTTACTTAATCAAAAACGGCTTGTTCGAGGAATTAGCTCCTTAAAAAATGGCCACGTTATAGATGTATCGAAACTTGATAAAACCGCTATGACCGCTAAAATTGAAGATATTATTATCAATAATGAGAAACCGAAAACTAAACCAGAACCGTCGTCGCTATTTATTATCGGTGCTAACGGCCAGCTAGGTACGGCCCTAAGATCTCAGTATCCAGAGGCTAGATTCGCTGATAAAACCGAGCTTGACATCACTGATCGCCAATCGGTCGAATCGTTTGATTGGTCAGGAATATCAATAATCTTAAACGCAGCAGCCTTTACTAATGTTGATGGTGCAGAAACACCAGAAGGTCGCGTAGCAGCCTGGAAAGTTAATGCCTCAGCAGTCGCAAATTTGACCCGAGCCTGCCGTACTCACGATATGACGCTGGTACATATTTCCAGCGATTACGTATTTGACGGGACGAAAGAACCGCATTATGAAAGCGAAGATTTCAGTCCGCTGAGTGTTTATGGCGCATCAAAGGCGGCTGGAGATTTGTTGGTCGAACAACTCGACAAATTTTACTTGCTGCGTACTACTTGGGTGATCGGCGAAGGTAAAAACTTTGTCCGCACTATGCTTAGTCTGGCGGAAAAAAATATTTCGCCAACCGTTGTTCATGACCAAATTGGCCGGCTAACCTTTACTGGTGAATTAGTGAGAATTATTGACCATCTGCTGTCGACTCAGGCTCCGTTCGGCACATACAACGCCACCAACGATGGCCCGTTGGAAAGCTGGGCAGACATTACCAGACGAATATTTAAGCTGGCTGGTCGCGACGACCTGACTGTTACTAACACGACGACGGCTGAATATTTTGCTGGCAAAGATGGAATCGCACCGCGCCCGCTCGGCTCGAATATGAGCCTGGAAAAGTTACATACTACTGGTTTTTCTAGCCATGATTGGACACATAAACTAAAAGATTATATACTGAATCAAAAGGAGTTTTCATGAAAGGAATAATTTTAGCAGGCGGTTCAGGCACTCGCCTTCACCCAATCACCAAAGCCATCAGCAAACAGTTAATGCCAATTTACGACAAGCCGATGGTTTATTATCCGTTGACCACGCTGATGCAAGCGGGAATTAGCGATATCTTAGTCATTACCACGCCGGACGATCAAGTCGGTTTTCAACGGCTACTAGGCGATGGTTCGCAGTGGGGCATCAATCTACAATACGCCATTCAACCAAAGCCAGAAGGCCTAGCGCAAGCCTTCATTATTGGCGAAGAATTCATCGGCGACGATAAAGTAGCGTTGGTACTTGGCGATAATATTTTCTACGGCGAACGACTAGACGAGTCACTCCGCGAATGCACCGATCCGGAAGGCGGTGTAGTTTTCGCCTATGAAGTATCCGACCCGGAACGTTACGGTGTTGTTGAATTCGACGGGGAAAATCAAGCTATTTCCATTGAGGAAAAACCAGCTCAGCCAAAGTCAAACTTTGCAGTGGTTGGACTATATTTTTACGATAACGATGTCATTGACATTGCTAAAAGCGTTCAGTCATCAGCACGGGGCGAATTGGAAATTACCTCAATCAATGCTGAGTATCTGCGCCGCGGCAAACTGCAAGTACAAACTCTGGAAAATGGCGATGTTTGGCTAGACACAGGCACTATTGATAGCCTGACCGATGCCGCCGACTTCGTACGCGTCATCCAGAAACGCACTGGCCAGATTATCGGCAGTCCGGAAAAAACCGCTTTTGATAATGACTGGATAGTCCGCCAGCAGCTTGACGAACTAGCTATCGATTTGAAAAAATCAGGCTACGGTAATTATCTAACTAAATAATTTAGTTTAGGCGCTAGTTTTTACTGGGCGTTTGAGAGCGTCTGGATGGATTTTTACTGCAGCGAAAATAACCGCTAAAACCAAATAAATATGCAGCGCATTTGGCAAACCACTAAAGAAATTCCATTGCAACGCGAAGGCGATAAGTATCGCCCAGGCTAACTTATCTCTACGAGTGTCGTACAAATATACCACCATTGCCATCAGACACAAAACAGCGCCAATTAGCCCGTTCTCTAATAAAATTTCGATATACTGATTTTGGGTAATTTCTGCCTCAGTCGCCAACTTGTGTGTGTGCTGCTGTATCGCCCGACCAGTAGATCCCGTACCCGTGCCAAACAGCGCCGTTATCCAATCTTTTCTCCATGTCTGAAGCGCCAGATTTAGCATGCTCGTCCGTTCGCTGGTGGATGTTTCGACATAACCGGTAAACTGAGCTTTAGGGTGGTTGATCTCTACAGAAGCAGCCGGCGGCGAAGCTGCTTGCGAAGCACTGCTGGCAGCTAATTTAGGAAGGTTTACCTTTCCTAGGGTTAATTGATTAACAGATTTTGATACAGAATCATAAAACCCATCGCTTACTCGCGGGTTTACCTCAGTAAAAATGCCCTGCCACACCATGCCAGCACCAAACCCAGCCAGCACCACAAGCGGCAAGAAAACTAGCCTGGATTTTTTGATTAAAGAATTCCTATATAAAAACATCAGGCAGGCGATAGCAATTACCAACGAAAAAATAGCGCCGCGGCTTAGAGTCAGATACATTGCCGTTACCATGATGTATAATAAAATAACGTCCGTTTTAGTAACAGTTTTTCGCAAAAATTTAGCAGCCAGTATTAAAATTGGCGCCAATAACAAACTACCAAAAAACTGCGGTTCAATCGCAAAAACACTGGGACGGACGAAACCAAAACCCGCCGCCAAACAGCCGCGGCACAACCCCCAATCAAACCAAGCTCCATAAGCAACCTGGATAATTGCCAAAACACTCATAAACGCCGCCGACGCAATGTAGGTATTTTTTAAAATTGGAGTAAGTTTTTTAACATCTGTTGACAATACGCCAAGCAAAACAGTAAACAAAGCCGCGCCAACTCCAGTAGTAAGAATAGACCTTGATAAATTATTCGACCAAATAATACTTATAAAACTCCACAGGATAAATAATCCGGCAATTCGCACCAAATTGCATTGCAATAGTTTTTTATAGTTGCTAAAAATCAGCGGCAAAGCGGTCACTGCCAACACAGCGACATAGATTAGAACCAACGATAATTCTATATTCATCGCACTGGAATGACCAAGGTAAATGTTGGGCTGGTACGAAAACCAAACAACCAGCGGCGCTAGCAGTAAGAATTTATCAAATAAGCACAGATCTGCAAACTGCCGCAGCATTTTGTCAATTTTTTTCATCAACTTTTTCCCTGATAAACTGCTCAATTGTTTTCTTAAAATTGTCCTTTGAAAAAGATTTGGCAGTTGCAGAAACCTCTTTTTTATTAAAGCGCTTTTTTTCAAATAGCAGCACAGCCTTTTTTAGTGACTCCGCTGTTTGTTCGGGAAAAAACACGCCATTTTTATTTTCAATTACGTAATCCAACACGCCGCCTTTCTTATAGGCAATCACCGGAACACCAGCGCTTAGTGCCTCAATCGGCGCGATACCAAACGGTTCCAGGCTCGGAAAAATGAAAGCCTTAGCCTTAGATACCAGCTGCGCCAGCTCCTTGCTATCGTTAATAGTCGGAACAAACTCGATATTTGCACTGCCAGCAGCCAGCGCCACCAATTTATCATGCTCAGCGCCACCGCCGACCAAAACCAGCTTGGCGTCCAAATCTTGAAAAGCCTCTACTGCTAAATCTAAGCGCTTCCAATTTACTTGGCGCGACGTACTAATATAAAAATCGCTAGTTTTCGCACTGGGACGAAACTTATCGACATCAACTGGCGGAAACACAACCGCGGCTTGGCGATGGTAATAGGTCTCTACCTCCTTGGCAGAGTAGGTGGAATTGGCAATAATATAATCCGGACGCTTAGATAATTGATAGTCATTCTCTCTAAGTGGTTTAACTAATAATTTGAAAAAAAATCGCACAATACCATTTAATTTGCCAAATCCTGGGTTCTTTACATAATCATCATACATTCCCCAATAATATTGTGTTGGCGGACCTTGCAAATAACTGATATGAAGCTGGTCTTCCCTAGTCTTTATACCCTTACTTTCAGCGATACAGCTGGAAATTATCACGTCAAATTCCCCTAATTTTAAGTTAGAAAAATAAACCACCCTTAATGGTCCGAGGAACTTTCGCAGCTTGGCTGGGAATATATTTAACCAACCAGTTCTCACATCGCAATCGTCAAACCAATCAATGTCTTTTTTAGAATACTGCGAGGTAAGAATTGGTGCTTCTGGAAATATTTCATGAAGAGTTTTAACGACCTTTTCCGCGCCGCCATATGTCGTCAGCCAATCAGTCACGATAGCTACTTTTTTACCCTTAAGCCAGGCCGGGTTTTTTTGACTATCCACTATTTGGCCCCCCGCCGAATAATCACCGAAAATACCGTCTTAAATAATATCTGAATGTCTAATAATAGCGACCAATTCTGCACATAATATACGTCCAAACGGCGGCGCTCCTCAAACGAGATATTACGCCGGCCAGAAACTTGCGCCAAACCAGTAACTCCTGATTTTACCGCTAAGATAATATCCTTCTTTTTATATTGATTGATTTCCTGCGGAATCAGCGCCCGCGGCCCAACGAGCGAAATGTCACCACGAATAACATTAATCAGCTGCGGCAATTCGTCAAGCGACGTCGCCCGCAGAAACTTGCCAAGCCTGGTAATACGCGGATCGTCATCAAGCTTATCGCCGTTTTTACGATAAGTTTTCGCTAGCTCCGGCCTGCCCATCTTCTTAAAAGCCTGTTCTGGCGTTAGTCCGTTATATTTAGCTTTTAATGAGCGAAATTTATAAATCTGGAACTCTCTGTTAAATCGCGTCAAACGAACTTGCCGAAAGAAAATTTTGCCGCGCGGCTCGGTAATTTTCATAACGACGATGACAACCGCCATAATCGGCGAAGCGATGATCAGTCCAAGCCAGCCGAGCGTTAAATCCATTAGCCTCTTCCATACGCGACCAGCGCCAAACAATTTGGTTACTTTTATGTCGATCATCGGCAGTCCGCCAACGATTTCCACGCTGTTTAGCTGCGACAGTAGTCGATCTTGCTGCGGTACGAACATGTACGACAAATGATTCTCTATAGCATACCGGTAAATATCCTCCGACTGAGCTACGTCGGTTTGAATAATAATATCAGGTTTTGATTCGTTCAAGGCTTCTTTTATCTTCGAGAATGTTTTATACGAAGTTCGGCTCGGAAAATACTGCTCCTTAGCCGCCACGCCGACCACGTCGTAGCCAAAGCCGACGTTGTCGATAAAAAATTGAGCTAGCTCAATCGACCTAACTGAATTGCCAACAATCAATACTTTTTGCCGTCCAATGCCCGATCGAATTAAAATTTTATTAATAAAACGGATGATTTCTCGTCCGACAACCATCAGCACAAAGTTAATGGCTATAAAATAAACAGCTATCACGCGAACCGGAAAGATATCTTCGCCGGTGAAGAATTCGTAAGAAATCATCGCCATAACACTAACGACCGACGCCACTAAAACCCGGCCATATTCCTTAGAGCGGTATAAAAACACCGTCCGATCATATAAGCCAGATAAGAAATTTACGCCAACCCACAGAGGAATCAGCATAATTGACAGCCATAAAAAGCTCATGGTCTCAGGGTGAAAATAGTACGGCCGCGCATCAAAATGGACGCGATAATAGTAAGCCAGCCCGAAGGATACAATCACCACCACAATATCAGAGAATACTAATAATACTTTTGAACTTAACAGAATGTCACGCTTCATCACTATTATTTTACCGTGTTCGTAGCAAAAGTAAAGAATCGGCGGCTAGCTGCTGGCTATTTTCATCCCAAGCATTTTCTTTATCCTATTAGCCTGCTTCAGAGGTAATTGATGCAGTAAAATCGAGCTGATGTATTCATTTGATACAACTCTGCTTTTTTGAATACGGCGGCGTTTAGCAAAAGCTCTCGGTGTTAGCAGTAAACTTTGCCAAAAACCCTTCAAAGCAAATTTCAGGCTGCCTTTGGGAATCTGGTAAAAAATAAATGCGGTATAAATTAGCGCGAATTTCGGCCACATCCAAAAAATCATCGGACTAGGTACGTTTTTCCAAAACACCTGCGGTAAATTCTTGAAAACCTGGCGAACAGTAAAGCCCGGGATTTTTGAACTTGTCGCCGAATGTTTATGCAGCACTACGGCAGATTTTTCGTACCAAACCTTATAACCAGCTAGCTGCATACGCCAGTCAATATCAACATCTTCGCTATAAGCAAAAAAATCCTCATCAAATAAACCAATTTTCTTAAATACTTCAATTTTATACAGCGTAGCGCCGCCAGTTCCCCCGAAGACCAGACCGCTTTCTGGCGCATCTTTCTTCGGTAATTTTTCGGCCCGAAGCGACGGAATCCCCCATGTCGAATAATCATCGCCAGCATCGTCGATAAATTTGCCGGTTGTGTCCAGCATCAGGCTTGTCACTGCGCCAATTTTTTCAGAATGATTAAAGCCGCCCGCCAATTCTTCCAGCCAGCCAGGCTCGGCATTGGCGTCATTGTTTAATAAGG
>CAUPXR010000024.1:0-8128 GCA_963515225.1 uncultured Candidatus Saccharibacteria bacterium
TGAAATCAGCGAGGATGATTTTATTGAAGCTGCGAAATACCTGCAACAATAAATTGAAATAGACGGCTCATAGTTGCTATAATTATCCTAAAGGAGTAACTATGAATCACACAATTTTTGACGATATCGTGTCAGGTAAAATGAAATCTTGGAAAGTCTGGGAGGACGAGAAATTTTTAGCATTTTTGACGCCGTTTCCGAACACGCCGGGCTTTACCGTGGTGATACCGAAACATAATCCAGGCGATTACGTATTCTCTTTGGATGATGAATTGTATTCTGAGATGATGTTGGCAGTGAAAAAGGTTGCTAATATTTTAGAAAAAGCCTTCGATACGCCGCGAGTGGCATTGATTTTTGAGGGTACGGGCGTGGCGCATGTGCATGCCAAGCTGGTGCCGCTGCACGGCGATTTGGCTAGTCAGACCGATGTGTGGAGCAAAGAAACTGAGTTTAGCGAGGTGTATCGTGGCTGGCTAACGACTGCAGAAGGTCCAAAAATGGACGACGCTCAGCTGGACGAGATTCAGGCGCGGATTTTGGCAGCGCAGGATAAATAATTTGTTTATGTAAATTGGAGGTATAGATATGGCCGCAGCGCTAGGTGGTAAGAAAATAATACTAATTGTAATATGCGTGATACTTGCGCTGATAGCGGGATTCGCGGCTTGGGCGTTTCTGTGGCCTAGTCGTAGCGCCGACTTGCAGAAAGCTAATATCCAGCGGCGCGATTATAACCAGTCGGTGGCGGATATTAAAAAAGTTATCGCTGACGATACCGCCAACAGCCAGGTGCGCCCAGACTGCCGTCCGATCTTGAAAACTCACGGCAAGAAGACTGCTCGCGCGGTGATGATTCTTCATGGCGTTAGCGGTTGTCCGAACGGCCCAGTGGATTTGGCGGAACGGTTCTATCAAGCTGGGTACAATGTTTATGTGCCGCGAGCGCCGCACCACGGACTGAGCGATAAGAAATTGCACGGCCAAGTGCGCGCCGCCGAATTGGTGAAATTCATGAGCGACAGCGCCGGATTAGTCAGCGGTCTGGGCGACGAGCTGGGCGTTATCGGACACTCTGGCGGTGGTACGTTAGCGACATGGCTGGCGCAATATGGCGGCGGATTGTTCTCGCGGGTACTGCTGATAGCGCCGTACTACGAGCCGGACGCTTCAAAAGCGCCGAAGTGGCAAATGGCGCTGCTGCGCAATGTTTACGGCAACCATCTGCTACCAGATCAGTTCTTCGACGATATCTTGTCGTACCGGGCGCTGGCGAATTACGTGATTATCAAGCAGAATTATCGCAATAACCTCAAAGCCGAAGGTCTGAAATATGTCGGCTTGATAATCGGCAGCGAAGACAATTTGATCGACAAAGACATGGCACTTTCCATCGCCGAAGGTATGGCTAAAGCCAGCGGCGCCAGATTCAGCTACGAGACGACGCCAGCCTACATGGGTGCCGGGCATGAATTACTATCGCCGGATGATAAAATTGTTAAAAAGTACAAAAAAGAGCTGTACGGCATGTACGTGCGAGTGTATGAAAAGTGATTGGAAGCGCCAAAGCTTGCGCTGGAGAATTACTATAACTAAGTATAAGACGGGCGGTCTGGCGTTTTGATGGCGCGCAAAAATACTATTCTCCTCGTAGAAGACGAGCCCACTCTGCGCGCCGGCACCGAGCAATTCCTTCGCCAGCGCGGCTTTACGGTAGTGACGGCGACCAGCGGCGAGGAGGCGCTGGATAAGTTCGCTGGGGCGGATGTGATTGTCCTTGACATCATGCTACCAGGGATGAGTGGCATTGAGGTATTGCATCAAATTCGCCAGACCAGCGACGTGCCAGTGCTGATGTTGACGGCGCTGCACGATGAGCCGACGCAAGTTGCGAGTTTTGACGAGCTGGCGGATGATTATATGAGTAAGCCATTTTCGCTGGTGATTTTGGAAAAGCGAATTAAGGCGCTGCTCCGCCGCCAACAGTCTGTAAAAAAAACCTTGTGGTGTCATGGTTTGGCCTCGGTGGATTTTATGGCCTATCAGGGATTTTATGATGACAATGATGCACATCTCAAGCCCAAGGAAGTGCAGCTCCTCAAACTGCTGGTCGATAATCCAAACATGGTCTGGAGCCGGCAGGCTATCATTGACAAGTTGTGGCGTGATGACGAGGTGCCGTTTGACCGGGTGATTGACGTTTATATCAAAAACCTGCGCAAAAAATTGCACCTGGACTGCATCATCACAGTGAAGGGAGTGGGCTATCGGTATGAAGAATCTTAAATTATTTCCCAAAACATTTTTGGTGTCAATCGGTCTGTTCGCCGCGTTGATCATCCTGGTACATGCGTTGGTTTATACCTTAATGCCGCAATTTTATCTGCAACAAAAAGAGCGCGAGGCGGCGGACAATCTCACGGCGCTCGTGGCTGAACTACGCGGCAAATCGACTGAGGAAATGCGCCGTCTCAGCCAGGACTTTGCTCAGGTGAAAAATGTTAATATCACGCTGACGATTGATGGGCGCGACCAGTATTTTCAAGGGTTTCAGTCGATCAACATCGTGACCGATAGCGGTAAATCGGTTGACGCCAGCGTGGTAAAAATCGCTGATGGACAAACGGTCGATCCGCGTTCGGTGATTTTACAGCAAGGCAGTGTGGCGAATAGCCAAGGTCAAACGATCGCAGTCAAGCTGCTGGCAGATGTGGCGCCTGTCACCCAGGCCAAGCTTGCTACTTTGCACGTATTGCCATATACGATGCTTGGTTCGCTGTTAGTGGCGCTCGTATTTTCGTACATCTATAGCCGTTTTGTGACGCGGCCGATTCGCCAGATGGCGGCGGTGACGACGACCATGCAGCAGCTGGAAAAGGGTGCGCATTATCCAGTGAATAGCCGTGATGAAATCGGCGTGTTAGGGCGAAACATTAACGAGCTATACCAAAATCTGTGGCAAACGATTCGTTCGCTGGAGTATGAGAATAAGCGGATCACCCAGCTTGAGAAAGAGAAAATCACCTTCCTCCGTGCGGCCTCGCACGAGTTGAAAACGCCATTGGCGGCGCTACGGATCATGCTTGAGAACATGCAGTTGAATATCGGCGAATATAAAAATCGCGATCAGTACCTGGCGGAATCGGTGGCACAGGTTGATCGCTTGGCGGCGATGGTGAATGACGTTTTGCGCTCTGGCAGCGTCGCCGAGCAGGCTCTGCGTCAGGAGAAACGACTGAGGATTGACAAGCTAATCGCCGAGGTGGTTGCTGACTATACACTGCTGGCAAAAACGCGCGGCATGACTTTCGCGGTTGACGCACACCCAACGACCGTGCGTGCTAACCGCGACATGATGCGCCACGTCATCTCGAACCTGGTATCAAACGCAGTGCGCCACGGCGATGCCAGGAGCGTGATAAAAATTACCTGCGACCAGCATGAGCTGGCCATCGAAAACGCCTGCAAACCACTCACCAAACAGCAACTCCAGCGCGTCTTCGACCCGTTTTATCGCAGTTCTGACGGCACGAAGCAACATGCCGACAGTAGCGGCATTGGTCTCTATACTGTGAAAATGCTACTCGACACCAAAGGTCTGGACTATGACTTCACACCACACGGGCGGGGTATGCGGTTTGTAGTAAGTTTTGCTTAAGCAGTCACAATATTTCTTGCGTCGTCCTGTACGATAATCGCCTGGGAGTTATTGATAGCGCATAGCTCAAGATCTGGGAGCGCTTGCACAATTTGTTCTGTAGCCTTTTTGAACGGCGCGGTAAGATAATGCGGCAAAACGTAAAAATCAATCAGGCTCAGCCCTCTATTATCGCTCTGAGAATAATCTTTTGGAATTGGATCCATTTTCTTGATATACGAAATTGTCGGCGCACACACAATAGCGCCCGCCGATTCTCCGATAAATAACTTACCTTTTTCAATAATGTGCTGTTTCAAAAGCTTGTCCGCGCCTGTTTTTCGCAGCTGGTCAATGAGAAAAAATGAATTGCCGCCCGTAAAATAAATAACATCAGCTTCTTCAAACGCTTCCTTTATCTTTGCGAGTTCTTCAGTTGAAATATCAATTTCGATTAGCTGAGCGCCCAACTTCTTGAACAGCTTGCGCGCCGATCCGACGTAACCCGTATATCCTTCGCGTATCGACGCTGTAGGGACGAAGACGATCTTTTTATTAGCAATTTGCTCTTTTATGAGATCTCCAACGCTCGAAAAGTGCGAGCATAAAAATAAATTCATTTTTTATCTTTCTTTTATTAATTTTATTCTCTAAGCTATAGTATACCTTACTTTTTGGTGTGAATAAAAAACCTACAGCTTAAGATGCCGAGATGTTACACTATACGTATGAACCTTATCTACGCGACCACTAATAAATACAAACTCGCCGGAGCTAGGCAAGCACTAGCCGGAACGGACATTAACTTGACTATGCCAGATAAAACCTTACCTGACGTGCCAGAAATCCAGTCCGACGACCAACAAGCCGTCTCTGTCGATAAGGCGCTAAAATATTACGATCTACTTAAGCGCCCGCTGGTGGTGATGGATTCAGGTCTGTTCATCGACGAGTTGGGCGGCTTTCCCGGCGTTTACACCAAATACGCGCTCGACACCATCGGTATCGACAGGATAATTCGACTGCTTGGCGACAACAATCGGGTGTACACTCAGCGCACGATTACCTACTTTGACGGTGACAAACCGCAAACCTTTACCTTAAAACTGCACGGCGCGTTATTAAAAGAACCGCGCGGCAACAACGGACGCAATTACGATAAATATTTCTTGCCAGACGGCAAAAGCAAAACGCTCGCTGAAATGACTGATGAAGAGAAAGCAGAATTAACAGCAGCGGTTTGGCGAGAGCTGGCGGCGTGGCTGCAAGAGCGAAAGCTTTCTTTGTGAGTTTTCTGGAGTACATCAAGATAACCTTAAAGCTTAGCCACTAGTCCAACATTAGCTAAACTGATTTCTTAAATTGACTAGCGGTTGTATAATATGAGATAGGTAACAGAAAAATTTGATTCACGAGAGGGGGTAGAAGAATGTATGATAAAATTCGTTCACAAGCTATATCAATTTTTGTAAAAGATGGCTACGTATTAGATCTTAGCGATAGAGATTTTAAAAACTTGACTATGTCTAGTGTCGGAGAATCTGTTAAAGATAAATATAATACAACTCCTGAAGATAAGGTAAGTAAGGGTAAGGCCCTTAAGCAATTTTTATTTGATAACCCCGAAAAAGGCTTGGTGTTGATAGAGTCTCTTCTTAATCACTATGAGCAGTTACCTAAAGGTTCTACTTACAGGAATAGCGAAAAAGACAAACAAGCAAACAAACTACGAGTCGACCTTTCAGAAGAGTTGTCGAATTATATAGCTCCAGAAATTATTATGGCGGATACGGTTAAGTATTTTGATGATGAATATATCTCTGAAGAAATAAAGTCAATGCAGAAGAGTATTAAAAAATCACCGAATGACGCTATTGACAAGGCTAAAAATTTCGGGGAAAGTTGCTTTAATTTTATCTTGGACGAATACGACATTAGCTATAGTAATATTTACGACCTAGGAGATCTTCAGAGAAAGGTTTTCACAAGATTAAATATAGACGCGAATACTAACAATGCGGCAAGAGCAAATGAGAATGTAAAGAAAATTTTAAACAGTCTAAATCAGATTATAAAAGGCATAGCTGAGATTAGAAACCAGTATGGAAATGGCCACGGTAGAAGCGGTGGGACTGCCCACCTGCCTCCAAGATATGCAGGGCTTGTTGTAAGTTCTTCGGCGGCTGTCGTACATTTTGTTTGGGGCACGTATAGAGATAAGGTTAGCAATAATTCGCTCTAAACTATGTGTGTTGAAGTTGTCAAACTAGCTCGCAGCTATCCGCCCCATATAAAGCGTCCACTACCAAAAGCGCGTCATACTGAAGTTGTACTAAAATTAAACCATGAATGAATTCATGTTAGTAGCAATAAAATTATTGATTGGCTTTTTCGCGCTGACGATAATCATCAACGTTTCTGGAAAAGGTAATTTGTCGCCGTCGTCTGCCAGCGATCAAGTGTAGAACTATGTGCTGGGCGGCATCATTGGCGGCGTTATTTATAACAATAGCATTCAAATTTTGTATTACATCGGTATTTTGTGTATATGGTGCGCGCTGGTGCTGACATTGAAATGGATAAAACAGTATAACGTGAAAGCAAAGCAGCTGATCGACGGTAGGGCGTTGATTATCATTGATAATGGAAAAATCAACATTGAAAATTGCAAGAAAGTTGGTTTGAGCGCTCATAACGTATCGTTCAAGCTGCGAACTCATCATATCTATTCAACGAGCAAAGTGAAAAGAGCCGTGGTAGAGCAAGACGGCGAATTGATCATCACTCACGAAGGAGAAGAGAACCCAAAATTCCCATTGATAACAGACGGACAACTGCAGACTGATATTTTACACGTAATTGGCAAGGACGAGAAGTGGCTGCTGAAAGAAATGAAAAAGCAGGGACTGAAGGCGTATAACGACGTATTTTTGGGAGAATATGTTGATGGGAAGTTAATTCTGACGGCTTATCAATAAGAATTTTTACACTACAATTGCTGAGTGGGAGTATGCCGCGCCACAGTAGACACAATCCCCATCCCGCCTATTCGTGCTACAATTGAATTATGAAGATTGTTGACACGATAACCCTCGCCGAGCTTCGCCCGATGGCCGAGAGAATGTACGGGACGATGGTCAAGGCGGATGTCGATATTGCTAAGAAAATTGTGGTAATCGACATGGATATGCATGCTGATGGCGAGGCGTATTTGCTAGAACACGGATCGCAACAAGCCGATCTATGGGGAATCAACTTACATCCGGATAAGTTTGGCACTGATGACTTTATCGAGTTTGACAGCATGATAAACATCCGACCGCGGCAAAACAATCCGTCGCGCGATGTGCTCGACCCAACAGCGCGGCAGCAAATTATTGATATCATCGCCAGAGTCGTCCATGAGTGAACATGTCTTTGATCGGCAAAAGTGGCAGAGCTTAACGATATTTGAGCAAATGGGCAACATCGGCTCAGAGGTCGGGCGAGCGTTTGCCGCCCGGCGCCGCGGCGATACGGCTGCGATGACTGGCGCCTGGCAGCGCGGCTTGGACTTATTGGACGCTACCGCCGAGCAACTCGCCCGCCAAAAATCGCCAAAACTCCGCGAAGTCCTGCGCGCCCGCGAACTATTCGCCGGCATGGAAGACGAATCGTTGGAGGATTACTTTATGTGGTTTGCTATAGCGGCGCGGAAGGGGCGATAATAAAAGCACCGCGCCAATACCCAGCCCTATGACGAATCAAGATAATATGAGCTGCACAACTTTATCATCAGCTTGTAACCTAAGTTAAGTAACTTTATAATAAAACGTATGAAAATTATCACCAAAAAATCTTACCCCGATTTATTCGAAAAAGTCCTAGCGGGCGAGAAGACGTTTGATATGAGAATAGCTGATTTTGACATCCAACCCGGCGACATTCTGGAACAGATTGAGGTAAATTATGACGGAACACCAACTGGCCGCAAAGTCCGTCACGTAGTCGGCGAAGTTTTACGCACGAAAGAAATCGATTTTTGGAAACAAGAAGACATTGATCAATACGGCTATCAGGTGATGTCGCTTGCCGAGCGGGTTGATTAGTACAATTTTAGAAAGTTACTGCGATAAGGAGCAAAGATGACCAAATCCATCATCTGCAAAGACGTCTTCGGCAATCAATACACCGTTCCCGTTGACGAGCTGAACATTCGTGTGGGCGTGTACGCAGTTATTATTGAGGATAATAAGATTCTTTTGACTCGGCAATGGGACGGCTATAGCTTGATTGGCGGCGGTGTCGAGAAAGGCGAAACAATCGAGGAATCAATTGTCCGCGAAGTTAAGGAAGAAACTGGACTGACTATCGTGCCGGATAAAATCATTCATCAGGCAACTACTTTTTTCAAGCGCAACACCGAGGCGCAAGCCAACCAGTCAATCCAACTGTACTTCACCCATAGCCATCTGCACGGGCAAATTAACAACGGCAATATAACCGACAGCG
>CAUPXR010000025.1:0-8027 GCA_963515225.1 uncultured Candidatus Saccharibacteria bacterium
CACCTCGTGCTCTCCAATTTATAGAGTTACCCTCAGCTTGTTTTGATCCACTAGGACAAGTAAACTCGCTTGGAGAATTTTGAATACCGGCAGCCTCACAGAAATAGCCACTATTTTTATCGCCTTTCAGGGTAGTCTGTTGACCACATCCTTTTTTAGTTGGCTCTACTGTATTGCGTGACCCCTTGATGCATTTCATTCTTGGTACTTTTGCACGCACTTCACTGCCTTTAGCTACATATGAACCAGCTGGACATTCCAAAAACGCTATATACGAGTTATGTCCATCTGGGGCGCCGCACCAATAACCTTCATCTTTATTGCCTTGGAGTTTTTTTGTAGTAGTAAGACCGGCTGCTTTGCATATTTTATCTCTAGCTATACTTGGCTCTACAGTTTCCTCAGCATACGCAACATTCTTACTCACCAGCGCCATTGACACCGTGAAGATTAGGAACAACGCTACTACCAAAGGCTTTTTATGACGAGCATACCGCATATGCCTACAATTGTAGCATATTTGCCGGTAGTTGCGGTAGGCTAAAATCTTCAAATATTTTATGAAAAATGCCGCAATTTTCTTGCATTTTATGGTAAATATATTACAATAAAACCAATCAGCCCGTGCTGAGGAGAGTTTATTCATAATTCTGGTACGACCAGAGGAGAGGAGCCCCAAGCGTTATGGAACATAAACCACATAACCCAAGCGGTTCAATAATAGACAACTTAACAGGTAGAGAAGTGCCAAGAAGAGGCTTTCTGGGTGCAGTATTAGCCGGCGCTGCCTTTGTAGGTGCTGCCGCCTGCGGCAGAAACAGCAGAGAGGCCAACCCAGCGTCAACAACAGAGGCTGCCAGCGGTGCACCAACCTCAGCAGCCCCAACGCCGGAAAAAACCGCTACGCCAACCCCAGAAGCGCCGAGACCGAAGTTTACTTACGAGGAGCTGAATAGCGGTTTACGCGAATGGACCGGTCTTGACGATACCGTCACCAGGCTGAGCGCTGCCTCCGGCGAAGAAGATAGGCGTAAAATACTGTATGAATTCTTTGGTAATGAGAGTAATAACGGCGGGCTACCGTATCCAGGGCTAAGCGGTCCAACGAACGCTCGTTGTAACCCTGAAAGAAATGCTGAAGTTGTCAGGAGAGCGACAACAGAATTAGCGACCGTAGCTGCCTTATTAGCAGACGCCTCTGTGCCTGAGGAAACAAAAGAGGTTATAATCAGCCAATATGGCGAGCTGTTTATGAAATCTAACTCCGAGGAAGATCCTCTGACAGAGATCCGTAATATGGTATCAAAACTAAAAGCAGAACAGTCACACCGTTGCAATCTGTTTAATATGTCAAATGGTAAGATAGAAGGTGTAGAGCCGCCTATCTCCGAACTACCTGCACTTATTGCTGTAAGCAGCAGTGATGGGCGCGGCGAATGTATATCAAAACGAAGAAAAGGCAACTCCGCAGCCAGTAACACGATACAGATGGCGTTTGTTCCTAAGTCATTAAAACCTACCGTAGATTCGGAGGGTAACATTACAGGTTATGAGGTAGACGAAGAGTCTGCCGCTAAATCTCCTGTGTGTATTATTGAAATGGTGCCAAAATCTACCGATACGAATAATATGTACTCAGGTTTAATTTGGGTTGTATCCAATGTTATACCAAATGGTAGCCAAACCACGATAGAAATCGAAGGAGTGGAAAAACCGATATCTAGCTTACGCGCCAGATAGCGCGATAAATAAATAAAACTCAATACCGCATATGCTGTAAATTGTAGGCATATGCGGTATTTTACCTTCAGATATAAATAAAAAACACTCCAATCAGGAGCGAATCATTGTGGCGCGCTCGACCGGATTCGAACCGGCGATCTCCTCCGTGACAGGGAGGCGTGATAGGCCAACTTCACTACGAGCGCATCTGACAGTAGTCATAATAGCAAACATCCCTGCTCTTTTCAAGAAACTATTTGCATTTTTTCCCCGGCTATTTTACAATTTTAACCAGAGAACTGTTTATGATAAAAAGAAATACCATCATTGCTATCGCTTTCCTCGCTGCGGTTGTCTGCGGTTCTATACTAAGTACCGGCCAAGTATTCGCTGAGACTGAGTGTGCTGGGGCTAAGACGTCGGTTATTGCCTGCGGCGAGGCTACTGGACAGGCTGCTATTATCGAGATTGTGAAAATGGTTGTAAAGATTATGACTGCTGGCGTTGGAGTTTTGGCGGTCGGCGCGGTGATATTCGGCGCCATTTTATACACTACTTCCGAGGGTAGTCCTGATAAGCTTTCCAAGGCCCGGACAGTTTGGACTAACACCATCATTGGGCTATTGCTTTTCGCGTTTATGGTAGCGATTACAAACTTTTTCGTTCCAGGAGGGATATTCTGATGAAGAAAATCATCTTAGCTGTTTCATTAATTGTATTTGGAGCTTTCAGTTCCACTATGATTTTTTCCGGCAATCAAGCTTTTGCTGATTCCTGCTCTGACAAGGGTAAAATTTTGACGTTTAAGCCATGGTACGATGGGTTGACTGACGGGTCGTGTAATATTGAGAGTCCTGGCAGCGATACAGATAAACAAGCGGCATTTGTATGGAGAATTGTGCTGAATGTGATTGATGATTTGCTCCAGGTTGTCGGTTATATTGCGGTCGGTTATATTATGTATGGCGGCTTTTTAATGATGACTAGTATTGGTTCGCCAGATAAAGCCGCACATGCCCGTAAAACAATCTTAAGCGCAGTTATCGGCTTGATAGTTACACAATTGTCGATTCCTATTGTAAACTTAATATCATAAACGATAGGTTTGTAATATGGATTTTTTACATTTTTTAGCTGGACTACTAGGTGAAGCTTCAGAACTGGGGGTGCCGAGTAATACTGCGGACAACAATGCTCTGAACAAAGTTGTTAATTTGGTGTTTATGATTGCTGGCGCGGTGGCGGTGATTATTGTAGTTGTCGCTGGCATTAACTATTCCCTGTCGGTCGGCGAGCCATCAAAGACTGCCAAAGCAAAGGATGCGATAATTTATTCGGTAGCTGGATTAGTCATGGTCGCTGCCTCGTTTGTTATCGTAAAGTTTATTATCGGAAGGTTTGCGTAGAAAGGAGTATCGCGCATGAAACAGTTGTTAAAAATATTGGTTGTACCGGCTCTTTTGCTTAGTACACTATTTACGGCGCCAGTGATGGTTTCGGCGGTTGATGTTTGTTCTGGTGATAACGGCTCTTCGTTGTACTGCCAAAACAAGAGCGAGGGCGAGACTAAGGTCAAGTCAACGATTGGTAATGTCGTGAACCTTCTATTAATGGCAGTTGGTGCCATATCAATTATCATGATAGTTGTCGGCGGGATATTGTTTGCTCTGTCAAATGGCGATAGCTCAAAGGTTGCTAAAGCCAGGAATACGGTTTTATATGCCGCGATTGGATTGATAGTTTCTTTATTGGCGTCGGCGATTGTTAATTTGGCATTTGGGCGTGTTTGGTAAAATAAAAAAGAAAGGATAAGATTATGAAAAAAATAGGGTTTACGATAGCGTTTGTAGGTTTGCTGGGTGTTTCTAGCCTAGCTGCTGCCTCGTTATTAACGTCTGACGCTTCTGCCCAAGTATCTTCGGGCATAAATGCTGCGACAACCAGCGAGATGCAAGGTAAAAGCGTCAACAATACAGTTGGTTCAATTGTAAATATTTTATTGTGGGTTGTTGGTATTCTGTCGGTAACTATGATCGTGTGGAGCGGTTTTAAGTATATTACCTCGGCTGGCGATACCAGTAAGTTGGCTTCTGCAAAAAGTACGCTGGTTTATGCGGTAGTTGGTTTAATTATTGCTATTATGGCGTACGCAATCGTTAACTTTGTCCGAACAGAGGTGACATCGACAGGCGGTAAAGCGGTTGGCGGTTCTCTGTCTGGCACTTCCTCGCCAGGCGGTTCTGGTGTTAGCAGCGGTGCCGCCGCTGGCTCTTCTTCCGGCGCCAGCACTCCAGGCAGTAGGTCTATCGGCAGTGGTTTTGGTTCCGGCAGCGGCCATTTAAAGCCTGGGCTAAGCAGGTAATTCATGTAGAATAGAAGAAATAGTAAAGGCGAGACAATAGAGGATAAATGTTGCAATATATCGGATAAAACAGTACAATAATAATCATCAAGTAATAAGAAGGAGAATAAGCGAATGAAGAAAGTAAAAGTGTTGCTGGCGGGACTACTGATGGTACCGATGGTTGCTTTGGCTGCTTCGCCGGCGGTTAGCGCTCAGTATAATCTGACAGGCGGAACAGAGGCTGCAAAGGGTGAAGGTATGAAAGATGGCGTGGGGGACGCTAACTCGTTAGTAAAAAACGTCGTTAACATTATCCTGTGGGTTGTCGGTATTTTGTCGGTGATCATGATGGTTTGGGGCGGTATTAAATATACGACCTCGGCTGGCGATAGTAATAAAGTGACGTCGGCAAAGAACACCATTATATATGCGGTGATTGGTTTAATCGTCTCTATTATGGCGTATGCTATCGTTAACTTCGTTATCGGTCAGATTGGTACAGCGTAGATTTAAGCTTTTGCCAGCGTTTTAAACCCCGGCATGCCGGGGTTTTTCATGAAATTGTACGTTTAGTTTCTGATTTCTACTCTGCCGTGCTGCCGTGCAAACAGATTTAAAAACTCAACATAGAGTCTTACAAAACCTTAATCTTCTTAGCTCTTTCCTGCTTGATTTTCTCAAAGGTGATTGTCAGTACGCCGTCTTTTAATTCTGCTTTAACACCTTCTTCGTTGACGGCGGTTGGCAACGGTAAGGTGCGGCTAAATTCGCCCCAGTAGCACTCCTGGATGTGCCAGTTGCGCACATCGCCTTCGTCGCCGCTTGATAATGTGCCGCTGATAGTTAAAATCCCGTCGGAAATGCTAACGTCCAAATCGTTGCGGTCAACGCCAGCGGTCCGGGCTTTAATAACCAGCTCATTTTCTGTTTCAAACACATCGACAGCCAGCTGTCCCATTAAATTTTCAGAATCTTCCCAGGTCTCGTCGGTTGCTGCGGTAGCTGTTGCAGCAGCAACGGTGTCGTCGCTGTCCACCGGCTCTGGTTCTGGTATTGAACTGTCGTCGCTCCCCAGGAACGCCGCCGTCAGCTCATCGTCCAGTAATAGATTATCATCTTGTTTGCGGGCCATAATCTCCTCCACTGTTTATATAATAGGCTCATGACAGTAGTCTATTACAATTATAGCTGTTATATGCGGTATAATCAACACTAGAGGTTATAAAAGTATAAATTACGATGTTTGACCAGATCTTATCAATTATCGCTCCTCACCGCTGTTACGAGTGCGGTAAAACTGGATATATTCTATGTCATAGTTGTAAAAAATACATCATCAAACAACGGTTTCAATTATGTATTTTATGCGGCAACTCGTTAAAAACTGGCAATCTTTGCGATAATCACCAGCAGCCGTACGATATGTTGTGGTGCTTTGGGTGTCGCCGCGGGTCAATAGCGAAGATTATTGATGATTATAAATTTCGCCGTGTTCAGGCGGCAGCGGGTGTTTTAGGAGATTTGCTTGATTCTGCTTTACCAGAGTTGCCGGCAGATGCGGTTATCGTGCCGATTCCCACGACGTCCAGGAATATGCGCCGCCGCGGTTACGACCATATGCGGCTTATTGCCAAACATCTGGCCAGAAAGCGGAAGGTCGGCTATTCTTCCCTGCTTCGCCGCCGCAATAATGTCGTCCAGCACGCCACCAGGTCGTCGCGCCAAAGAAAGCGGCAAGCTAAAGAGTTTTTCGAGGTATCTCAGCCGGTTGATCAAAATAAATTATATGTGATAATCGATGATATCTTTACGACAGGCTCAACCTTAGCGGCAGCAGCTGACTGCTTGAGACAGGCGGGCGCTGAAAACGTCCAGGCGGCGGTTATTACCCGGCACGGCAATATATAAATCACTGGTGGTGATAGCGGCTGCCTTTGGCTATTTCCTGCGCGCGGTACAGCTGTTCTGCCAGGATGAGACGGACTAATTGATGCGGGAATACCAGGTTTGATAACGACCAAGTTACATTGGCTCGCTGGCGCATTTCATCGGTAACACCATAAGCGCCGCCGATAATGAAAACGATATGCTTAGTGTTGTTCTGTAAGATTAAGCTAGATAATTCTGGCGAACTAAGGTTTTTACCGCGTTCGTCTAGTAAAATTGTAAAATCACTGTCCTTTATTCGTGATAATAATCGCTCTGACTCCTCCTGGCGCGCCCTGTCGCCTTCAAAGCTTGAATGTGGTAGAATTATCATCTCTGCGGCAAACGGCGCTCTCAGACGCTCTAAAAAACGAAAAACACCTGGTCGAATCCAGGGCTCGTTCTTTTTACCGATTGTTAGAATGGTTATTTTCATCTTAAGTAGTTGTGGCGGAGAGAGAGGGATTCGAACCCTCGATGGGTTGCCCCATACCGCTTTTCGAGAGCGGCCAGTTCAACCACTCCTGCATCTCTCCATAAAGCTAATGTGGTACACCCGGCAAGATTCGAACTTACGACCTCTGGCTCCGCAAGCCAGCGCTCTATCCAGCTGAGCTACGGGTGCATACAGCCTTTCGGAAACCCGATTGGCCATAACAGAAATATAAAGTGCTTTCTCCGCCCAAAAACGGTGAACTTTTGTATTCTACCACATATAAACTAGCGGGGCAAGTTATAGTTTTATCATACGGATAATTTTTTCCAAGGCGTCGGGCTTAATCTCCTGCATTGGCAGCCGCGCTCCCAGCATATCGACTATCTTCTCACCCTCTTTTTCAGAAAAATAGAGCGTTAGTCCGGGCGAAAAGCGCTTGACTGGCAGTAAAATTGCTGAATGCTGGTTATTTTCACGGGTTATTCCGAAAGCCCTAAACTCACTGAAGTCGTAAAGCTTATCGCCGACGTAAATGCCTTTGGGGCTGATGGCGTAATTGATATTTTGAGGTGTTTTCTCTGATAGTAAGAACAGCGCTACCGTCATAATTGGCAGTAAAATGGCAAAGGTCGGGCTTTTGAATACTAAAATAGCCAGCGCCATGAGTCCGATAAGAACCACGCCGAAAGCGATATACCACCACAGCTCGCGGTGGACTTTGACGCCCTCTGGGGCTGTCCAAGCAATCGGCTCTTTTAAGCTCAGATCATCTTCTGTCTTATTTATGTCTGCGTTTGCGTCGGTGTCTGATTTTTTCGGCTCAGAGATATCAGCCTTCGATTTCTCGTAAAATACGGCAGATTCTTTAGTTTCTGGCGGCTGATTGTCTTGGCTTGTATCCATGGTTACAGTATACCACGAGCGATTTTATCGGGCAATTTTTATACGTTAGTGGTCGGTCCGCCGCTGCCGCCGATTGCGGTCATCAGAACAAAGTTGATGATAGCATAGGCGAAGATGGAAATTAACAATCCGACAATAGCATAAATGATGGTGTTTTTAGCGGCGGTTACCGAGTCTTTTTTACCGCTGGAAACGACGTAGCGGACACCGCCCCAAATCAGCATGACCACGCTGAGGACGCCGGCGCCGTATAGCATCAGGTTAATGCCGCGGCGGATGATTGAGGTATCGCCATTAGCCAAATTTGCTGGCATGTTATCGCCGCGCGCCGCATTGACGCCGGCTGGTGCGCCGCCCTCGCCGATAGCTGAGACTGTCGCAGTAGCAACCATCACGCCCAAACCAAGCGTTAAAACACCTGCTATTATTGCCAAAAAACCTTGCTTTATCATGATAAGGCTATTATATCGTCTTTATATGGCAGCGTCAATCGAAAATTTGCCAGTAAAGCTATGAATTACTGTAAATATATGATACACTCTATCTGTAGATCTGGAGGAGTACCCAAGTGGCTGAAGGGGACGGTTTGCTAAATCGTTAGTACGGAGAGATCTGTAGCGGGAGTTCGAATCTCCCCTCCTCCGCCAGATTTTGAACTGATGTTGATGTTGGAAGGGTGACCGAGTGGTTGAAGGT
>CAUPXR010000026.1:0-7767 GCA_963515225.1 uncultured Candidatus Saccharibacteria bacterium
GCCCGCACGTTGAACACACGGGTGTCTTGGCTGAAGGCGGTAAGCGCTTCAAAATCACCAAGGAGGAGTCCAGCTCGGCGGGAATTCGCCGGATTAAAGCGGTTCTGAAATAAATAAAAATTTAGGCAATTTATTAGGGAAAAAGTCAACAATTGCCTCAAAATCACAAGCGTTATATAATAAACTTGTATGGCATTGAGAGACATGTTAAAAAAAACTGACAAAGATACTTCGGAATTGTTAGTTGGTTTGGATATTGGTACAGAGGTCGTTAAGGCGCTGATTGCCGAAATAAAAGATGATAATTTGGAAATTATCGGTGTCGGGCGCAAACAGCAAGAGATGGGCGACATGCATTTGGGCGCGATTGCTGATATTGCTGGTGTGGTTGCAAATTGCGAAGCGGCGCTTACCGAGGCGGAAGATCAAGCTGGCATACAGGGTAAACGCGTGATTATTGGTATCGCTGGCGAACTGGTAAAGGGCGTTACTAATACGATTCGTTACCGTCGTCCGCAGCCGAATAAGACTTTAGACGTGGCAGAGATGGAGTTTATCATTGAGAAGGTGCAAGAGCGGGCGCAAAGTAAGGCGCAGGCGCAGATAGCACTGGAGACTGGCAACGAGGATATTGAAGTGAAGCTAGTTAATTCGGCGTTGGTAAGTATTCATATTGATGGCTATAAAGTGTCTAATCCGATTGGTTTTCAGGGGCGGGACGTAGCAGTACAAATTTATACGGCATTTGCGCCGATGGTGCATATTGGAGCGTTGGAGAAAGTGGCTGACGAATTAGCATTAGAATTGGTGGCGGTAGCTGCCGAGCCTTTTGCGGTAAGTCGCAGTGTTTTAGGAACAGATACCGACAGTAATTTTACGGCAATTTTAGCGGACATCGGCGGCGGCACGACCGATATTGCAGTAGTAAACGACGGCGGGGTTGAGGGCACGAAGATGTTTGGCATCGGCGGTCGGAGTTTTACGCGGACAATTGCTGCCGATTTGGATTTGAGCTTTAAGGATGCTGAGAAGTTAAAACTAAATCTTAATGATGGTAATATTAAGCCGACAGTGAAAAGGCGAGTTGATGAAGCAATTGATAAGACATTAGAGGTATGGCTGTCTGGTGTGGAATTGGCATTAAGCGAGTTTGATAATGTTGATTATTTACCAAACCGCATTTTGCTGTGCGGCGGCGGATCTAATTTGAAGAAAATTACTGAGGCGCTGGAAAAACACCAGTGGCATGAGGATTTGCCGTTTACAAAAAAACCAGTCGTGCAATATATTAAGCCTAGCGACGTGACTGGCATAATTGATACCACAGGCGATATAGCCGATCATACGTTTATCACGGTTATGGGTTTACTCCGGGTGGGGTATGATACAATAATTGGAAACCAGGAAAGTAATGGTTTGGTCGAAAAAGTAAACAGGTTATTAAAGATTTGAAATGAATAAAGACGTTATCCATATTGATACAGAAGACGATATTACGTCAATAATTGGCAAGATTAAATCGTCAAAAGAGCGGATTATTGCCTTGGTGCCGCCGCGCCGAATCGGCTTTTTGCAGAGTGCGGTTAACATTCGACTGTTGGCGCGAGCAGCTAAATCAGCAGACAAAAGAGTGGTAATAATTACCAGCGACAATGTATTGGCAGGATTGGCGGCGACAGCCGATATTCCAGTAGCAAAAACACTGCAAAGTAAGCCGGAAATTGCGGAAATTCCAGCGCTGAAAGTAGACGATAATGATGTGATTGATGGCGGACAGCTGCCAGTTGGCGATATGGCAGATTCAACGCATAAAAAACCAAAAGATAACAAGGGGGCTAGCGAGGCAAATACCCCAGATGCCGCCAATAAGAATAAATCTCCTGGTGATTCAGCAAAAAGTAATAAGAAAAAGCCGAAGATTCCAGATTTTAATGTTTTTCGCAAGAAGTTCGCTTTGATTGGCGGCGGCGTACTGTTATTAATTGTATTTTTAGTGTGGGCGACTTGGTTTGCGCCGCACGCGACAGTAATTATTACCGCTAAAACAAAGGGCGTAAAAGTCAGCGAGACGGTAAAATTAACGACGGACGACACAGTCAGCGCTAAAAATGACAGCATTAAGGTTCAGAAACGAGAATTACAAAAAGAAATCAGTGTTGAGTTTACGGCAACTGGTAAAAAGAATGTTGGAGAAAAGGCAACTGGGTCAGTTAGGTTTAGTAATTCCTCAAAGAATAGCGTGACTATAGCTGCGGGGACGATTCTTAAGAACAATGATTTGTCTTATGTGTTATCTTCGTCGGTGACAGTTCCGGCGGCGACGTTGTCATGGGATTGTTCTGGTAAAACTTGTTCCGGAACGGCGACTGCTTCGGTGCGGGCAGCTGAAGGCGGTTCGCAGTATAATGCAGCGTCGGGCAGTATGTCGATTTCGGTTGATGGCATAAAGGCTTCGCTGATGTCGCCAACCAGCGGTGGAACTGACAAAACAGCTACCGTAGTGACGGCCTCTGACGTTGCTAGCGCAAAATCGAAATTAAACGAGCAGAAGGATAATGGTCTAAAAAATCAGCTTGCTGGATCTTTCGGTAGCTCTGCGAAAGTTATTACCGATAGTTATTCTGAAAATCGATCAGATCCAACTCCTAGCGTGGCTGTTGATAATGAAGCCTCGGGTAGCGTGCTGCTAAAATCGACAATTACTGCCAGTATGCTGGCAGCAGATAAATCTGATATAAAATCTTTCATTGACGCTAAAATTAGAGAAGACGATATTGGCGATAAAAAATCGCAAAAGATTTACGACAGCGGTGTAGATAAAGCGGAATTTTCTCAATTTACTGATAGAGGGGGTATTCAGAGTCTTGTTGTGACTGCCAATGGCAAGATTGGTCCGGAAATTAATGAGTCTAAAGTAAAAGAGCAAGCAAAAGGCCGGACGTACGGTGACGTGCAGTCGTCAATTGAGTCTATTGAAGGTGTTGAGGATGTCGATGTGAAATTCTCGCCGTTTTGGGTAAGATCTGTACCAAATGATATAAAAAAGATTAACGTTGAGTTTAAGCTGAAGGATGCCAAATAGGAATTTTTTGGCTCTGGATGTCGGTACGCGGCGGATCGGCGTAGCGATGGCTGATTCTCGGGTTAAAATTGCGGTGCCTTTTGGGTGGCTGGAGAATGACGAGTCAACAATCCAAAAAATTGTCGAATTGGTTTTACGAAACGATATTAATACTATCGTCGTAGGTTATCCGCGCAATCAATCTGGCGAACCAACGCAGCAGACGAAATATGTAGAGAATTTTGTCGACCAATTAGCAGAGATTGATTTGGATACGAAGGTAGTCTTCCAGGACGAGTCGCTGACAAGCGTCCAGGCGGAGCAAAGACTGGGTAATAAAATTAAAGATAAAGGCGAAATTGACGCCGAGGCGGCTAGTATAATTTTGCAAGATTATTTGGAGGAACATATATGAAAATTCGAAGAAGCCGCAGGAGATGGCTGATAGCTTTGTCGGTGCTAGTTGCTGTGGTCGGCGTGGCGTCGCTGAGCGCGGCGATGTGGTATCAACAGATGCTCATGCCAGCTGATATTAGTAATAAAGCAGCTGTGAGGATTGATATTAAGGAAGGTATGAATTCTGGCGATATAGCTGATAGCTTGGAGCAGAAAAAGCTTATCCGCAGTTCGCTGGCTTTTTCGGCGTATGTGCGTCTGCACAATGCTAGTAGCAAGTTTCAATCTGGTGTATATTCAGTAAAGCCGTCACAGACAGTGCCGGAAATTGTAGCTCGCTTAACTAGCGGTAAATCAGATGAGATTTCGATAACGTTTTATCCAGGTGCAACGCTGCATACGAAAATCAAAAATTCAGATGGTCGAGAAGTAGAATCGGTACTGAAAAAGGCGGAATTTTCGGATAAAAAAATAAAAGAAGCGTTTAGTGCCAAATATACGAATCCAATTTTAGCTAGCCGCCCGAACGGCGCTGACCTGGAAGGCTATGTTTATGGTGAAACATTTTATATTTCGCCTAATGAGTCAATTGAACAGGTGATTCAGCGCTCGCTTAGTCATTTTGAGGCTGTCGTGAAAAAATATAATCTAGTAGAGAAGTTTAAGGCTCGTGGTTTGACGCTGCATCAGGGGATTACATTGGCGTCGATTATTCAAAAGGAATCAATTGGCTGTGGCGCTGGTGCGGAAACATGCGCTGATCAGCGAAAGATTGCGAGCGTATTCTACAATCGCTTGAAAGCGGATATGCCATTAGGGTCTGATGTAACGTATCAATACGCTGCTGATAAAACTGGTGTAGTACGGACGCCGGATTTAAATTCCCCGTATAATACTCGCAAGCACAAGGGTTTACCTCCAGGGCCAATTGCTGTGCCGTCTTTGAGCGCGCTAAACGCAGCGGCTGATCCGGAAAATACTCCGTATAAGTACTTTTTGAGCGGTGATGATGATGTTACGTATTTTGCGGTAACCAATGATGAGCATGAGAAGAATATCAAGCAACATTGCCAGAAAAAATGCCAGATTTCTTGACAAATTAGCATTTCATAAAATCTATTGACAATAATGTCAATGTCGTGTAAAATAAACAGTAGCTCGTTCGCGAGTTGAGTTGTTGGGGACTGGCACGACGAACGGCCTGCCAAGATTGTCGCTACGGATACGATAAACCAAATCATTTTAGAATATAAACTAATTATTAGGTCGACAAGGTATCCTGTTCTATTGCGAGAAGAAAGACAGTTTGGTAGTAGCACTGGCGGCAACGCTGATGCAAGGAGTACGGAGATTCGTAATCAAGTATCTACTCTTCGGAGTAAAAGAAGTAAGCTGCGTTCATTTGCGGTTTATGGCGGAATATTTATTTTAGTTATTTCGTTCCTAATATATGGATATAATAACGGCGAGTCGGCGGCAGCAGAAAGTAAAACAGTTGCCTCATCTAATACGAGATCATCAAAATCGCATAATGAAAATACCGCAGCAAGTGCAGTGTCTGTTGATCAGCTGGCGGCAGCTACTGTAGTAACAAATCTTGCTGAAACGACTGAGCTGCCATCAGCTGGTGATCTACGTGAAACTACTACATCTCTGGGAATTAAGAAAGATTTATCGCAAAATGATGCCGAGGTGATTACGAAACCGGAAATTGTCAAGCCTGATACTTCAGCTGGTCGCGGAATTACGACGTATGTAACGAAGAACGGCGATACTATGAATACTGTTGCTAAGAAGTTCAAGATCTCGGCGCTAACATTACGCTGGGCTAATAATACGGATTCCGATGCAATTGAGCCAGGCAAGACCTTGACTGTACCGCTGGTTGACGGTGTGGTTTATACTGTGAAAGATGGTGATACAGCTCAGTCTTTGGCTGAAAAATATAAGACGAGTGCTGAGCGAATTGTGTTATATAACGATATTGAGGAAAAAACAGGGCTTAATGTTGGCGCTCGCGTAGTTTTGCCTGGCGGGGAATTACCGGAGACTGAGCGTCCAGGCTATGTAGCTCCGCGGCCGCGTTACGGTAACCGATACGCCTCCTCTTATGGTAGTGCCTCTGGAGGTACGGCAACCAGAAGTTCAGCTATTGCCTCTGTCGGTAACCGATATGCTGCTGGTAACTGTACTTGGTATGCATATGAGCGCCGTTTGCAGTTGGGGCGTCCAATCGGTAGCTTCTGGGGTAATGCCAATACGTGGGCAGCAAGCGCCAGGGCGGCTGGTCTTCTGGTTAATAGCACTCCAGCACCAGGCGCGATTTTCCAGACGAGAACTGGTTATTACGGTCACGTTGGTATTGTCGAACGAGTTGAGAATGGTGTAGTTTACGTCAGTGACATGAATTTTGCTGGCTATGGTATAGTTACTCATCGTGTCCTTGACAACCCAGGTGGCTACACTTATATCCACTAGGTAGACTAAGTATATTAGCGCCTCCGCTATCTCTCGGGGGCGCTTTTTGGTATACTGAAATTATGTTTGTAGATACAGCGAAAGTGTTAGTGCGAGCTGGCAAGGGCGGTAATGGCGCGGTCAGTTTTCGGCATGAGAAATATGTTGACAAGGGTGGTCCTGATGGCGGTGACGGCGGACGCGGCGGTGATGTGATTTTTTTGGCAACTAAAGACCTCAATACTCTTCTGAACTTTCGCTATAAACCAGAGCTAAAAGCAGAAAATGGCGGCGATGGCAGTAAGCGCAACAAGCGCGGCAAAAGCGGTTCGCCACTGGTCGTCAAAGTGCCAATGGGCACGTTAGTCAAGCGTGACGGCAAGGTAGTGGCAGATTTGACAGTAGACCAGCAACAAGCGGTTATTGCTCGGGGCGGTGATGGTGGCTTTGGCAATGCGCATTTTACATCCAGTACGCGCCAAGCACCGAAGATGGCTGAACTTGGTGAGGCAGGTGAAGAATTTGAGGCGGAGCTGGAATTGAAATTGCTGGCCGACGTTGGTTTGGTTGGTTTCCCTAATGCTGGTAAATCGACCTTCTTGAGCGTGGTTTCTAATGCTCGCCCGGAAATTGCCAATTACGAATTTACGACATTGACGCCAAATCTGGGCGTGGCGGATGTTGATGACGGCTCAATTTTGATTGCCGATATTCCGGGGCTGATTGAAGGCGCTTCGGAAGGTAAGGGTTTGGGCGACCAGTTCCTTCGCCACGTTGAGCGCACAGCCGTGTTGCTGCACATGATTGATGCCTATAGTGACGACCCGGCGGAAAAATACCAGACCATTCGCCGTGAGCTGGAAAAATATTCCGAGGAATTAGCGACGCGTCCAGAGATCATCGCTTTGACGAAATGTGAAGGATTGGATGATGAAATCATTGCCATGCAGTCGACGGCACTCCAAAATGTAGCCAACGGTTCACCAGTGCTGGTGATTTCGTCGCAGACACATGCCGGCGTAACGGAACTATTGCGCTTATTGCGCCGTGAAGTTACGGAATATCGGGCGCGTGAGGCGGAGCTGGCTGAAGAAGAGGGCGATGATCTGCCAGTAATCGCTCTGGACGCGCAAGCAGTATCTGACGCCTGGACGGTAGAGCGGGTGGTTGGCGCGGAGTCTGAAAATGCGGATGAGGAAGATGCGGTTAGTTTCATTATCCACGGCGCTAAAATTGAAAAGTTTGCTCGCCGCACTAACTTTGATCAGTTTGAATCAGTCAATCGCCTGCGCGATATTATGCGAAAAATGGGCATCACTCACGAGTTAATTCGTCAGGGTGCAGTCGGTGAGACCGTAGTGCAGATTGGCGAATCGACGCCGTTTACGCTGGTTGAGCAGTAGATTTGGGCGTCATCTTATCACTTTGCTATACTATAGATATGGCACAAACATTTTTCTTCTATGACCTGGAAACTAGCGGACTAAATCCGCGGCAAGACCGAATCATGCAGTTTGCGGGGCAGCGAACGGATATGAACCTTGAACCGATTGGTGAACCGTATAATATGCTGGTGACATTAAATGATGATACCTTGCCAAGTCCTGACGCGCTGATGGTAACTGGCATCACGCCGCAAAAAACAGTCGAGGAAGGCTACACTGAGGCACAATTTGCCCGGATGTTGAGTGAGGAGATTTTCACGCCGGATACCATTGCGGTTGGTTTTAATAACATTCGGTTTGACGACGAATTTATCCGCCATTTGTTGTGGCGCAACTTCCATGATCCTTACGAATGGAGCTGGAAAGACGGTCGCTCGCGTTGGGATTTGCTGGATGTGGTGCGATTGA
>CAUPXR010000027.1:0-7766 GCA_963515225.1 uncultured Candidatus Saccharibacteria bacterium
CTCCTTCGGTGCCCATGGCGAGGAGGAAACACCTGTTCTCATCCCGAACACAGAAGTTAAGCTCCCCAGCGGCGATTATACTGCTTTTAGTGGGAAACTAGCACGGTGCCGAATTATAAAAAAGACTTCCGAATAGGGAGTCTTTTTTCTTGTTCCGTTGCGACGGCAAGATAATTTACCCATCCAAATAGGATGGTTTATCTTATATACTAGTTTTATACACAGCTAGATTTACTGTAAATTTGCTATGAGCTTTGTTGTTTTATATAATACTGCTTATGACAAGAAAAACAAAAAATAAACGAAGCCATATGAAGCTGTCTAAAAGTATAATTATTCGGGCGGTTATTTGTAGTAGCATAATAATGTGGATTATCGCTTTATATTTGCCGGCATATATTCATATTGATTATCCTGATCGTATTATTTCAGGAGCGGGCGCGTTTATATTTGGTTTATATTTTAGTGTTCCTATGCTGTTCGGCCGAACTTTTTTGGCGCTGGCGTGGATGGCGAATATTGGATATATTATTGCAATTATAACGCTGATGGGCGGTAAATTTAAGAATAGCAAGCTGCCGATTTATTCAATTTTGCTTGCTGCTGCTCCGCTTGGCGCGTACTTTCCTGGAGACATTATGTTTGAAAACGAGAACGATATTAGCCAGGCTGCTATTGGTATCGCTGCTTTCTTGTGGCATGGGGCAATAGCGCTCGTAGCTTTATGTTTATTTACTATGTCAGTTAAGCAAGCGAAAATGCCGTTTTATAATGACGGCAATCAGAACAACGGAATGGTATTGATAGACTAGCGACAATTAACTAAATATTAGCGGGGCGGTGTGGTGAATGCGAGTACGATACCTTAAATTTTTTCCAAGCCGCCTTGCGCTGCTTCGGCGTCATGCTTATTGCCCATTTCCATGCTTTGGTTGTACCAGGTCTCAAACCGTATTTTGTTCCATCTTTTATTATAGCTTTGGCACGCTGGCTACCAAAGGCTGTCTCCACTGCTTCAAGTAAAAATGAATATATCAGTCGACCCCATTCCTCGCTTAAGACTTCCTCATCTTCTACGGTTGGCGGATAAATATGATGCTGACTAAGCAATCTATATCCAATCTGCGCGATGAGTATCCAAAGAATAAAATCGTCGCCGGTTACTGCTGATGCGTCTATCTCAATTAGTGTCGCCTTTTTTCTATCAATGCCTGATCTGGCAAACCACTTGTAATGATCGCCAGTTATATCGCTTACTACAATAGTAAACCCTCTGAGAAATGATAGTCCAGAAGCTGCTTCAAGACCAGAGATGATATTATCCTCGTACTCTTTATACAACCTTTGGACGCGGGCTGTCAGAAATATTCCAGTCCAGTCTTTCTTCTACAACTTAAATTTGACTAGCATACTGTAATTATAGCAAATAAAATAACGCCCCTGAAAGAGCGTTATTTTCTCTATTCTCGAATCTCGCAGAAAACGAGAATTGTATTTGTGGTGGAACTACGATTTCTAAAGTTCCAGTAGGTAGCCAGCATGATGTTGCCGACAATACTTAGTATAGCTAACAGAGAGGCAGAATGCAATATTTTATTCACAATGAAAGAGTGCTTATGTAAATATTGACAAAGTATGAGCAGTATGATAGCATAAAACTATAACACATATCATGTGTGATATATAAAGGTGAGGGTTTCTGCATAATTTTATGTGGAAATCTTTTTTAATACGGAGGAAAACTCATGGCAGGAACAAAAGCTGGCGGTCTGAAGGCTGCGAAAAAAAATTTAGCGCGTGATCCAAACTTTTACGCGAAAATTGGCGCAAAGGGCGGCAAGAATGGCAAGACTGGCGGTTTTGCGGCTAATCCGGCTTTGGCGCGAATTGCTGGCGCAAAGGGTGGAAAAATTTCTCGCCGGCGCAAGGCGACAGCAACGACGGCTGCATCGGTAACAGCCGCGTCAGCAGCGCAAGCAGCAACCCAAGATGATGTAACGCTGGCTGCGTAGTTCTAGCGCCCGAGCGTGATAATATAAAATAATCCTCTTTGCAAAGAGGATTATTTATTTACGGTAGCGGCGGAGTTCGCAGGAGCGAGCCTCGTTGACGCGCCATTCGCTATGGCATTGAAGACAGCGGTAGCGGTGTTTAGCAATTTCCATACCGACTGCTTCACAATTTGGGCAAATACTGCGTGAGTGCAGCCAGTCGCGGTAACTATCCAGCGAATCTTGGACGATGTCGTCGTCCATTTGCAGCGGCAGATTGTATGCGGGAGCAAGCGTGTTTACGGCATATTCCCAGGCTGATCGCTCCATATCAATTAGCGTAATGTCCCGCTGGTAGGATTCGTGCTGCAGTTTGGCGTGGGCGATTTCATGCAGTAATTGGGCAAAATCGTTTTTTTGCCACAGGTTTTTATAAGAAACTGTTTGTGTTTTCGGAGACCATGAGAAAACATCGCCTTTTTTAAAGGTGATATCCGGAAAATCTCGTTTAATTTTGGCGAGAGTAGGCCAGGGCGTTGTCATAGCATCCATATAGTACAATTTCTTCCGGCTTCGGCGCGCTAGCGATTTTCGGTACGGCTATGGCGGCTGGTAGGTTTTCTGCTAGCAAACCGCTTAATATATCGGTAAAATAGGGGACAAACGAACCAATACTGCCGCCGATTACGATGACATCTGGCTGGGTAAAAGCGATGAGCGGTTGCAGTCCGACGCTAATTCTCTTAGCGATTTCTGACCAAACTTTCAGGGAGGTTTCTTTCGATAATTCGCCGAATAGTTCATAAAACACTCGTCCAGCTGCAATTTGCTCCCAGGATAGGGTGCGTCCGCCATACGACAGCATCATATGCCCGCCTTCGCAATCATTTAAGGATTTATCTAGCACGCCGTTTAAGATCAGGGAAGTACCGATACCAGTGCCGATCGTGATGTACAATCCGCAGCGAGGTAACTTGTCTAAGCGGTGCATACTGGCGAGCCCAGCCATGTTGGCATCGTTGGCAACTATAATATTGGCATTGGGAAAGTTTTTTGCAAAAAGCTGCCGGATGGGCACGTTTTGCCAATTGAGATTTTGGCACCAAACAGCAACTCCGTCATGGACAACGCCTGGCAGAGCGACAGATAATGTAGTAGCGGAATCGCCTGAAATTAAGTGTATTTGATCGGTGACGCGCTGGATATACTGTTCAATATCTTTCGGTGTTGGGAATTTTATGATTTGTTCGGGCTGCCCGTTATCGTTAAAGCGGGCGACGAGCGTTTTTGTTCCTCCAGTATCTACGGCAACTATCATGATTGGATTATATCATAGCTCTTTACTGATTACGGGCTATCATGATATAATAAAGAAAATTTGAGTTTGGAGAAGCAGGCAATGAATAGAAATAATCAACGAGGAGCTGTCGGAACATTTGTAGTGGTTGGTGCTGTGCTGACAGCAGCAGCTTTGGCGGTGTTGTATGGCGCGCGCCATTCGTTAAGCGATCAACAGAATCCGCCGATTTCAAGCGAATTGGTCGCGGCAGACAATAAATCTGATAATAAAGACAATAAGAGCAATAAAGATACTAAAGACAGCAAAGATGCTAAAACGGAAAATAAATCAGGCGGCAATTCGGAACAAAAGACTGAAACCGGCAAAGATCAACATACCGACTCCAAATCTGGCAGCGACAGTTCCCCTGAAATAAGCGGTTCGGATACTAAAACGGAGAGTAAATCAGAAGATAAGAAAGCTGATACGCAGGCTGCCCCGCAGACTCCAGTAGCACAAACTAACGATAAGGACTTGCCAAAAACTGGCCCGGCTGAATCGGCGGCTATTCTGGCGGTTGGCGGTCTGACCTTTATCGTTTTGGCGTACATTCAGTCGCGCCGGGTTATCTGATTTTGACTTAAATACATCTGTTGTGGTACAATTACTATTGATCTATAGGGACGTTTTTCATGCTGTCTCTAGGAAGTAATATCAATTTTAAGGAAGGGGTCTTTAGGAAGACTTATGGCAAGCGCCAAAATTACAATGGACGACCTGCTGGCGCAAGCAGGCGATAATATAAAGCAAATTGCTGCTGGCGACATGGTTAATGGAACTGTGTTGTCGGTTAGAAAACACGAGGTTTTGATCGATTTAGGACCTTTGGGCGTTGGTTTAGTACCGCGCCGCGAAGTTGGTTTTTCAAAAAATTATGCTGTAGGCGACGAAGTTGTCGCTAGCGTGGTTGATCCAGAGCTGGATAACGGCTATTCGCTGCTGTCGCTACGCAAGGCAGCCAAGGATCGCGGCTGGGACGAGGTCTTTGCTAAGCTTGAAACGGGCGAGATTATTACAGTAGTGCCGTACGATGCTAATCGCGGCGGTATGCTGGTGGAATACGAGGGTATTCGCGGCTTCTTGCCGGTATCGCAGCTATCAGCAGAACATTATCCGCGCGTCGGTTCAAGCGATAAGGACGAGATTTTGCAGCGTCTTAATACTTTGGTAAATAAAGACATTAAGGTGAGAATCTTGGATGCTGACCGTAAGACAAACAAACTTATCTTTTCTGAGAAAGAGGCGGTAAAAGAAGGTTTGGCGGAGCGATTCCAGAAGATGGCGATTGGCGATACAGTTGAAGGCGTGGTGACTGGCGTTGTCGACTTTGGCGTATTCGTTAATGTTGAAGGAATTGAAGGGCTGATTCATATTTCGGAAATCAGCTGGGAGCGTGTTAACAATCCAGCCGATTACGTGAAGGTTGGACAGACGGTCAAGGCGAAGATTATCGCGATTGATAAGGAGCGGCTGAGCTTGAGCATGAAGCAATTGACTAAAGATCCTTGGTTGGATGAGGTCGAGCAGTTTAAGCCTGGCGATAAGGTTGAGGGAACGGTAACCCGCATTACGCCGTTTGGCGCGTTTGTGCAGCTAAGCCCGGCAGTTGAGGCGCTGGTTCACGTGTCAGAGCTTGGCGGCGACGGGACGGATCCTGAAAAAGTATTCACCTTGAATGAGCGTAAAGAATTTACGGTTTTGGATATCGATAAAGAAAACCGTAAGATTTCTCTTTCGCTTGGCAAGTCAAAGAAAAAATAATACAAATCCCCTGAAGCGTAGCTACGCCCAGAGGTGAGAGGAGCTTACTATGGCAGAAAAAATCGTCAATATTGCGGATTCGGTAACGGTTGGCGAATTGGCTGAAACTCTGGGATTGTCGGTAACTACGCTGATTGGCGAGTTGTTTAAGAACGGAATTGCGGCAACGATTAATCAGCGGCTGGACTTTGAGACGGCGCAGATTGTGGTCGAGGAATTGGGGCTGGATGTGCAGCTGAAGCGCAAGGCGGCTGCTGCAGAAATCCATCATCACACACGGAAGTTGTCGGACAAGGCAGTGCCGCGTCCGCCAATTGTGGCGGTGATGGGGCATGTTGATCATGGTAAGACGAGCTTATTGGACGCAATTTTGGATAAAAAGACAGTTGAGGGCGAGGCTGGCGGGATAACGCAGCACATTAGCGCTTATCAAGCTCAGCGCAACGGGCGGATGATTACGCTATTGGATACGCCAGGGCATGAGGCGTTTGCGGCGCTGCGGCAACACGGCGCGGTACTAACTGATGTGGTGATCATCGTGGTGGCGGCAGATGACGGCGTCAAGCCGCAGACAGTCGAGGCGATTAGATTTGCGCGTTCGGCTAATGCGAAAATCGTGGTGGCGATCAATAAAATTGATAAAGATACTGCTAATCCGCAGCTAGTAAAAACACAGCTGGCGTCTGAACACGGCCTCAATCCTGAGGAGTGGGGCGGCGATACAGTGATGGTGGAAGTCAGCGCTAAGACTGGCCAGAATTTGGATAAGCTGCTGGATATGGTGTTACTGGTGGCAGATATGGAAGATTTGCGGGCGGATGAGGATGTGCCAGCGGAAGGTTTGGTGATTGAGGCGCATATGGAGACCGGGCGTGGTGCGGTGGTCGGGCTGCTGGTGGAAAACGGACATTTGCGGCCGGGGCATTATTTGGTTGCTGGGACAGCTTACGGACGAGTTAGGACGCTTCAGGACTTCCGCGGTAAGACAGTTAAAGATGCCGGTCCGAGTACGCCAGTCAACGTGACTGGATTTAAGGAATTGCCGCAGTTTGGCGATGGATTTGGGATTGTTAAGAGCGAGAAAGAGGCGCGCAATTTGGCGCAGAAAGCGAAAATTGAGCAGGAAAAAATGGCAGCTACTACTAATATTACCGGCGCGGACATCCTAAAAATGATGAATCAGAAACTTGATACTGAGGAGTTTAATGTGATTATTAAGGCCGACGTCCAGGGTTCGGTAACGTCGGTGGTGGATAGCTTGAAGCTGATTGATACGGGCGGCGAAGTTGAACTGCATGTCGTCGGTACGGGTGTGGGCAATATTTCTGAGAACGATATTCACTTGGCGGTAGGCGAGAACACGGTAATTTACGGGTTTAATGTCGATCTTCCGCCGGCGGTCAAGCGATTGGCGGCGCGCGAACACGTGGAAGTGCGGATTTTTAAGGTGATTTACGAGCTATTGGATGATGCGAAAGATTCAATGGAAGCGCTGCTGGCGCCAGAGGTTGTCGAGACAGAAATTGGCGAATTGGAAGTGAAAGGCGTGTTTAGGACGATGCGCGAGGAAATAATCGCTGGCGGCGAAGTAAAACGTGGCAAGGTGGCGAAAGGGCTGCTGGCGCGAGTAAAGCGCGGCAAGGAGCAAATTGCCGAGGTGGAAGTATCATCAGTGCAGCGCCAACAGCAGGAAGCTAAGGAAGTCTTTGAGGGCGAAATGTGCGGCTTGAGCCTGAAAACGAAGAAAAAGATTACTCTGGAAATTGGCGATAAACTGGAATTCTTCACGCGGGAATTGGTGAAGAAAACTCTGTAGCCTAACGGGGTAAATTAAAGCAATTTGTGGTTCGGATTTTAGCAAAAGTGGTTAAGCTAAGCAAAAAGCTTGACATTTTGTACACTGTATGATAGCATACTAACATAATCTTTAAGAAAAGTATTTTCTAAGAAAGGAACCACCACATGACATCAAAAGAAACAACACCTAAAGTGCCGCCTATCCCTAAGGCGCCTGAGGATACTCTTAGCAGTAGCCCTTCTGGTAAAAATCAAGAGGAAGGAGCAGGGTCTTGGGATGATTTAATGACTGATATACAGGCGGCTGAAGATGCCAAAGAAGATAACCCAGGTTTCTTTAGGAGGGCTGGAGAGCGAATTAACGGATGGGCTGGCAAAGTAAAAGAAAAGCTTGGCGATACTGCACTTGGTGCTGCTTTGACTGGATCTGAAGCCTCCAAGGGTGGTCGTGGTAGCTCGCGTCGTATCGAGCTTACTACACCTGGTTCAGAGGCGGGTAGAGACTCTGCGGAAGATGGTCAGGATAGAGTTTCTACTAGTGCGCCTGAATCTCAATCCGGTGATTCTGGAGAGGATGATAAGCCTGTGGACGGCGGCGAGCGGCAGAAGCAAGAAATTCCGGAAGCGGAAAGTCGTATACTAGAGGGAAGAAGAAAGAGAGTTGAGGCAGCTAAAGAAAGACTTGCTGATGTTGCTAAAAAATATGGTGAAAAGAGCGAGGCGTATAAGAGGGCTGAAAGTGATTTGCGGCTGCGAGAGGATTTTCTGAGAAATCTTGAATCTGAGTTTGGTTCTTCTGCCGAGCATTCTGATGAGCCAGATAGCGACAAGCCAGAACAAGATAGAACTACTCCAGAACAGGGCGATCAGGTCGCAAG
>CAUPXR010000028.1:0-7751 GCA_963515225.1 uncultured Candidatus Saccharibacteria bacterium
AACTAAATGACGGCTGCTACACAATATTGTATGCCAGTAAAATGGCTATTATTACCCTGGACAAATATAACTCTATGCACGGAGTAATTATCGACAACGCCAGCCTAGCCTCGGTGCAAACACGCCTATTTGACATTGCTTGGCAGGGTGCTAGCGAGGGTTAGCTATCATATAGCAGCCTATTCGTTGTGTTATAATACAGTATTGTTAAATGTAATTGGGAGTTATATGAACAAAAAAGAGACAAACTACGAGGGGGGGGGCGGATTTACTCAGTGATGGCGCTGTAAAAGACCTAGGAAATATTGCTCTACGAGCAATCCAAATGGAGGTTGATTTAGCTGGCGTTCCACGAGTACCGCGACTGCCAAACGGCGAGGTCGAAGATGACGTTCAGCATAGTTATTCGCTGGCTATCCTAGCTCCAGAACTGCGCAAGAAATTATATCCGCACCTAGATAACAACAAGGTTCAAGGCTTCGCCAACGCCCACGAACTATTAGAAATAGCTACTGGCGACGTGGCAACATTCAACCTGACGAAAAAACAACTGGAAGAAAAGCGTCGACACGAAGAGGAAGCCAAAAAAGAGCTTCTGGAACGGCTAACGCTAATGCCAGAACTTAAACAAAACCTAGAAGAATATGAGCGTCGAGACACACCAGAAGCTCGTTTTGTCCGAGCAGTTGATAAGATTCTTCCGGTTGCTATGGATATCGTTGGGCAAGGAGTACGTGTTGTTGAAGAAGATTACGGTATATCAAATCTAGAGGAACTTCAAAGAGTTCACGACGACCTGATTGCCGGTTTCAGAACGAGCTTTGGCGAGGAATTTCCAGAACTTGTCCAGATATATACTCATCTGGCGCGAGAATTCGAGAAGAAATACAAAGAAGAAAAAGCGAAAAAGCCTGAAGTTAAATTACCGGAACGCCCAAGCCAGCTAGTCGAAGTTGAGCGTAAGTTTTTAATTGATCTTAAATCTTTGCCGTTTGATCCAGAAGATTTTGAACATACCACAATCCGCCAAGGTTATCTGGCAGTCAGCGACGACGGATCAGAAACACGAATCCGCGATTTTGGAAATGATCAAAGATTTGAATTAACAGTCAAATCAAACGGCACTGTTGCACGAAAAGAAAAAAACATACAAATTGACAAAGAAGTCTTTGAGTCGTTATGGCCGCTAGCCTCGGGAAGACGTATCGAGAAAACTCGCTATTACATACCTTATGTCGACCCAGAGGGAGACAAACATACTATTGAGCTTGATATATACCACGGACCTAGCCATCTGAACGGTTTGTGTACCGCCGAGGTTGAGTTTGAGGGGCGCGAAACAGAAGCAACCCTGCGGGCAGACACCTTCCAGCCGCCTGAATGGTTTGGCGAGGATATTAGCAGCAACCCAAGCTATAAGAATAGATCGCTAGCTTCCCATTCGCCCCATAGTCCTATGAACCTTAGCGATATTAGTATGTAGCCCTCACAAAATTAATCGCCTTGCCCTCGTTCAGCCATCGCTGCTCGTATGTCGTCATGATTTTGTACTCGTCGTCCAGAGATGATTCGTGCAGGTCGAAGCTTAATTCTGTAATTTGCCATTTTTCTGCCACCAATTGCTCCAAACTCCAGCAGAAAAAGTCGCGGTCGTCGTGTTTGAAAAGCAGCTCGCCGCCAGGTTGCAATAATTGCGCGTAACGGCGCAAAAAATACGGATGCATCAACCGCCGCCCGGCAGCCCGCTTTTTCGGAAACGGATCAGGAAAAGTCACCCAAATATTTTCTAACGATTTTGGCGGAATTAACTCCCCAATTTGATCAGCCCGAGCACGCACAAAAAATATATTTTTCACGCCCTGTTCTAGCGCGGTGTACGCGCCTTTTTGCAAGCGGTCGGCCTTAACGTCAATCGCCGCAAACAGCTTATCCGGATAACGCGCCGCCAATTCGACGCTGAACAAACCAGTACCAGCGCCAATCTCTAGCCCGAAAATACCCGGCTGGTGCTGCTGGTAAAAATCGCACCATTCATCAAACTCGAAGCAATTCTCGGCGTTATGAAACTTGGCAAATTTGTATTTTTTGCGCTTGCGGGCAATGACAAACTGATTTGGATCGACAAAACTCATACCTTTCATTATACTAAATATGATGGATACGTTTATAAAACAAATATTAAATATATCAGCTGCCGACGAATGGTTGCATAATAACGGCCTTGGCTGGCTGATCAGCGACCGCATGCTGGAGACAGCCAGTATTATTATCGGATCATTCATCATTTACTTCATTGGCAAATATCTCATTAAGTGGATCATTCATTACACAATCCGCTCCACCGCCAAGCACCGCTCTTGGCATCGCAAGGATATTGAAAAACGAGAAAAAACACTCATCCAATTAAGCCGCGGGTTTTGGCGGATTTTAATGATCTTTTACGTTGCCGCTATTATCGCTAACAAATTGTTTCTGCTCGACTTGTCGCCGCTGTTTGCTAGCGCTGGAATAGTCGGCGTGGCGCTCGGATTTGGCGCGCAGTCGCTTGTCAAAGATTTTTTATCCGGTATCTTCATTATCGCTGAAAACCAATACCGTGTTGGCGATGTTGTCGACATCATGGGAGCGTCCGGCAAAGTCGAACGCGTCGGTACTCGCACGACAGTCGTTCGCGACGCCGAAGGCAACGTCCATTACGTCCCAAACGGCACAATCCAGCATGTTATCAATAAAACTATGGGCTACAGCATATCGCGGTTCAGCCTGTATTTAGATCCAAACACCGACATTTCCGAAGCTACGGAAATTATTAACGCTACCGGAGAAAAGATAGCCCAGGAAAAAGCTTGGCATAAAAAGATTATCGACCCGCCGAAATTTGTATCAGTCGGCGAGATTACCGGCCGCAGTACTGAGATAATTATTTCTGGCAAAACCCAGCCGTCAGACCAATGGGCTGTCACTTCTGAAATGCGTCACAGACTGCTGCAAAAATTCGATAAAGAAGGTATTTTACTAGCAACTCTACCAGCGCCAATTCTAAGCAGTAAAAAGTAGCAGCACCTCTATAAAAGCGCCAATTTATAACTTGAACAATTAATCGCCAGCGGTAGCTGAACTATTTTCATTATTATTTATACCCAGCAGCTCCTTGTCACTCAGCACATCATTAGAAAAAGCCTTCGTTTTAGCAATGCCTTTCGCCTCGTCATCGTATAATTTCAGAAATTCCTTAATTGTCTGTTCATTAACCGAACCCTGCGCATCGAAATCTTTGCTCTTATCTTCCAAATTTTTACTAATCTCTGAACGCCTGGAGGTGTATTCTGGACGGCTTAAATCCAGCCGGTACGCATCCGATTGGTAATAAACAAACATCGAGATTGACACCAGAAGAACCGAAACTAGAATAGTCGATCCAATAAAAACCGCAAATTTATTATACCTGCCAGCAAACTTTTTTATATTATTCATTACCGCCTCCCGACAAAGAATCTTTTATCAAGCGTACTTCGCTTTTATATTGTGCCAGCAGCCCGTTCATTGATTTTACGCTGTCAGATAAATAATTGCGGGCGTCGCGCGCCTCAATGATTTTTTCATAGAACTTTGCCTGATCTGTTTTGCAGCTCGCTTTATCTAGGTTGGTCATTGCCGTATCATACTTATTATAGTCGCTGTTAAATTTCAGCCGCTGCGTTTCAAAATCGCTGGTAATTCTAACAAGTCCCGAGCTATCCATTTTATTAAGCGACAACCTGCTATTAAACCGCGCCATCAGCTTCGTCGACACGGCATTGTATTTCTGCCCGATACTAACCCTGGCCAAAGCGTCGTTAGTATGAATCTGTTTTATGGTAACCTTCAGCGAGCTACAGTTCTTCCTAATAATGCTGGTAATCTCCGAATTGGGCATTTCGATTGATTGCGCCAAAACCGGTTGAGGACTTATCAGCAGACCGCCAGCAATCAAAAAAGACGCAAGATACAGAACAAATTTTCTCATCTATCCTATTATCTCACGTCTTCTTAGCTGCAGTCAAATATTACTTGAACTGTTTTTCAACGTTGCTTTTGACGCCTTTTGCAGTTTCTGCTACTGCATCGCCGACTTTTTGCGAGCCAGTTTTTAATGAATCAACGCTATTTTTAGCAGCCACAGCCGCCTTATCAGCAACTTTCTCTGCGTCAGATTTCAACTTCCCTGCTTTCTTTTTCAGGTCTTTTCGAGTTTCTTTACCGCTTTTCGGCGCGGTTAAAATTCCTGCTGCAAAACCTGCCGCTGCTGCACCGATAACTGCTAATACTTTTTTCATAATATTTACTCCTTTGTTATTTATTTTTTACGAAACAGCTTTGTAATCTCGCTAAATACTTTTGCCGGCGACAGCCAATCGGTAGCGCTAGCTACATTCATCGTAATCTTATCGACTTTTTTCATGATGGCGTTTATCCTTATTAGCAAAGAGATAACTGTCCCTAAAAGCACCAAGATGACAATCGACAGTAAAGCAGCGATGATTGTTAAAAGAACGATGATTGTTTGTGCGTCTTCCACGTTCTACCTTTCCGCGAAGCTTACAATGTTTATGTTTTTATTTTAGCATGCTTTGGTTGTTTTTGTGTTAGATAATCCAACATTTCTTATTGTAGCATAAGCATATTAAAATGTCAATAGTTTGCTGGTAGCGACCGCGAAAATGGCTCGTTTTACGATACTCCCATGCTTAAACTCATCTTTATCAGCCCAAATATGCTACACTGGCTATGGTTATGAGGGCATTTTTCAAACGGTATATTCCAGAATTTGTTTACGGGGCGGTTGACGGCACGGTGACAACATTTGCCGTAGTGGCAGCGTCGGCTGGGGCTGGTATTTCCAGTGCGGTCATCCTTATTTTAGGCGTGGCTAACTTAATTGCCGATGGTTTTTCAATGGGTTCCAGCGCCTACTTGGCAGCCAGCGCCGAACACGACGAATCAGCCCGCGACACCCAAAAGCGATCTTCTCCTAAAATTATCGGTTTAGTTACATTCTTAGCTTTCGTGGCGGTCGGCAGCGTGCCAGTGCTACCCTACTTGGTCGACGTGATTGCAGTTCTGAAAGCGCCAAGTACCACCCTGTTCTATATTAGCTCACTACTTACGGCAATTACTTTCTTAACAATCGGCTTTATTAAAGGCAAAGTCGGCAAGCAATCACCATGGCGGGAAGCCGCTATTACCCTGCTCCTCGGAGCGGTCGCCGCTGGACTGGCCTACTTTGCTGGCGATGTATTGGCGGCGTGGCTGGGCGTTCAGTTATAATCCCTGAATTCATTAGCGATATATTTGATTATTTTACCAATGTTGCACACTGATTCTTGGCGCACCGTTTCACCCTCCAGATAAACACGTCGATTAACCTCCAGCATCACCGAACGTAGTCCTGGCATTTTATTACGATAGAAGTCCATCGGCACCAGCGCACCCGCATACGGATAATTTAGCGCGCAGCTATAGCCCAGCTGTTCTATGTATAATTTTAGCTTCAGGGCGTCATTTTCACTAAACCATTCAGCGTCGTAGCCAAGGCAAATATCAGGCAGATTTTCCGTATAGCCAAACAATTTTCGCACCAAATCATCACTGTAGCTATGCAGATCAATCATCATACACGAGCCGTGCTGATTAACAATTTTTTGGCTCAATTTGTTTAGCTGTACATGATGAGGATCATAAGCTTGCCTGATGATTTCCTCGCGGCGCTCAGATGTTACCTGGCGATATTGCGCGCCGCCCGGCAAATGCGTATAGACCGCGCCCATACCCAACCTCGCCATCGGCTCATCAGCGTCATTCCGAAACCGCTCAACATCGCAATATAGCCGCGAATACTTGGCTATTACTTTATGGCAATCAATATCTCTGGCAAGTTCGTCCACTTTATAATCAGCCATAAACGTAGATTGTGCTCGATAATTTTCCGATCAACCATGACATTGCGCCAAAAATCTGGCGGCAGATGCAATGAAGCGTGCGGGATGTGAAGGAGGATATTAGCCGCCATTTTTCCACTGCCTGGCACGTTGCAGCAGCTTATCGACATAAGCTGCTTTAAGCTTTTTATACGCCGACCTGTCGTAATTTGCTTGCTTGGCATATTGATATTTTATCTTTGAATATTGATCAGCTTCGTTATTGTGAGACCTTAGATAATCTCTGATAATTAAGAAGTTATCGTGCGTTTCAGTATTCGCGACCGCGAGGTGAATATGGATATCGCCCTCGCCAGTTTCTTCTTGTCGGGACGCCAGGAAGATATACCCTTGACGGGAACTTGGATTTAATGAAGGAAAATATCCAATTGCTACCAATTTGTCCCGCAGCTCGTTCATGTGTTCGCTATCTTTAGTAGAAATAAGGATATCTAGGATATTTTTACCATCCAAGCCAAGCACCGCGGTACTGCCGACATGATGAATTTGCGAACCATCCGCAAGCACTAGCGCCAATTTATTTTTCACATACGTAAAGACAGCTGCCATATCTTTTCTGGATTTTTTAACATTGACTGGCATTTGGCTAAAATTTCAACTGAGCACCATCCAACAAGGTAAATCCACGTTTTATCAGCTGGATTTCTTCGTCAGTTTCATCTTTACCATTCCCAAATACCTTCGGCAGCTCGTCAAACGATAGCCATTTATATTCGCTGTGGTCTTTCGGATTTAGTTGAATATTGCCGATGTCGTCAAATTGTGCAAAATATACTACTTCAATTGAATGCGAACCTTTCACCGAATTATGATACGTAAATGCAGCAAACGGATCGCCAACCGTAATAGTCTTGCCAAATTCTTCGCGGATTTCGCGCTTCAATCCAGCCACGATATCTTCTCCAAAATCCACATGACCGCCAGGCAGTTCAAACACGCTTGGCATAAACTTCTTCGTCGCAGCACGCTTAGGCATAAAGATCTTCTCAACGCCGTCAAAATTGTGATGAATAAACGCGCAGGCGACGATTACTTGCTTGCCTACCGCAGGCACTTCGCTATCATTCATAATCTGTATAGATTATACATATTTGCCTAAAGCGGTGCAAACATACCAGCAATTATCCTGACGCTAATTTACATCTTTGATACTAAAAGCAAACTTACTGGCGACAAGCGCAATATTCGGCTTGCCAAACTCATCTGCTAGCACCTGAAATTTGGCTTGTTTATCGCTGCCAAATTTTTTCACCAGATCATAATACCACTCAAACGTACAAAAATATGGCGACTCTTTGGGCGGTTTGCTTTTGGAATGAAATTTGTCGGCGTACATTAGCAGCCGCTCCTCGGGCGTGTTAGCGGTATAGTCGGCGGATGGAATGGACAAGTTTTGGTTAATTACATCCTGCTTTGTCAAGCCTACGCCAGTATGGTGCGAAGCTAACCGCCAAATTTGCTCGGGAAAGCCTTCGTTTCGCAGAATCTTTTCACCAATCACGCCGTGGCGAACACCATCGACAAATTTACCGTTTTCCAGAACATCATACGCGCCGATATCATGAACCATGCAGGCAACATGCAGCAAATCACGGTCGATCTGCGAGTTTGGCTTGGCGTCCAAAAGCTGCGCTGCAATAGCGTCAACCACTTGGCAATGAGTGTAAATCAATGCAAAATCAGCATCAGTTTTGGCGTATTTTTTGTGTAAGTTTTTTATTTGAGTATCGGTTGGTAGTTTTGTTTTACTCATATACTTATTTCGCAGACCAG
>CAUPXR010000029.1:0-7666 GCA_963515225.1 uncultured Candidatus Saccharibacteria bacterium
TTTATTTTCGTCAAGCCAAATTGCACCGCCCTCAGACTTGCCAAACTTACGGCCAGTTGCTTTGTTAATAACCAATGGCACCGAGTAAACATGCGCTTCACCGCCTTCTAATTTACGGATGAGACTGACGCCAGTCGTCGAATTTCCCCACTGATCAGCACCGCACACTTGCAGCGTAACACCGTGCTCTCGGAATAGGTGTAAAAAGTCGTAGCCCTGTATTAATGAGTAGCTAAATTCAGCATAGCTAATACCACTGCCACCCTCGCCAATGCGCGCTTGAACAAACTCGCGATCAAGCAGCTGCGTCATTGACATATATTTACCAACTTTATATAAGAAATCAATGTAGTTTATATTACGAAACCAATCAGCGTTATCAACCAGATGAAAATCACGCCCCTCAAAGACGCGCCTGTACTGCGCCGAGATACACTCCACATTATGCGCTACCGTATCAGCATTGCGAATTTCACGCTCGTCTTTTCTGCCGTCTGGATCACCAATCATACCAGTCGCCCCGCCTACCAGCAGATAAGCTTCGTGACCATATTCCATAAATAGCCGCACCATCATTGCTGCCGCTAAATTACCAATCTGCATACTATCAGCGCTTGGGTCAACGCCAAAATAGAATTTGCGCGGCGTATCAACTTTGCTAATATCGTCGAATGTCATTTGATTGACAAATCCGCGCCACTGTAATTCCTCTGATAACTTCATATCACTCCTTTTCTAATGATTAGTATAGCAATTTTATGATTGAAGCGAAACATAGGCGTGATATAATAGGATTGTGAAGAGGAAAACAACGACTAGCGCCGCTGGACACGGCTCGGACAATAAAAAATCTCCGGCAAAACGGATGAATGTATATGCCAATTTGGCGCAAAAACGCCGGACAAAGAAAGACAAAAAATCCCGCGAGCGCGCTGAGTATTTAGCAACGCTGCCAAAACACCCCGTCAAGAGGTTTTTCTACCGGCTTCATCCTAAACGAGTCGCTAAGTATTGGTTTTCTAAGCGCGGCGCATTGATGGCGCTGAAAATACTCGGCGTTAGCGTGCTGGCAGCACTCTTGCTGATTGGCGGCTTGTTTGCCTATTTCCGCAAGGATTTGGACAGAATTCGGCCGGGCGAACTTGCCAAGCGTGTCCAGACCACAGTCACCAAATATTACGACCGTAATGATGTGTTGTTATGGGAAGATAAAGGAACCGGTAATTATCATCTGGTAGTCGAGTCAAACCAGATTAGCGATTATCTTAAAAAAGCAACGGTAGCGATTGAAGACAGAGATTTTTACAAACATCATGGTATTAGTATTTCAGGATTGGTACGCGCCACGTTTAGTACAGCGTCCGGGCGGCAGGTGCAGGGCGGCTCGACTTTGACGCAGCAGCTAGTTAAGCAGGTATTTTTCCCGCCAGAAGAAGCGACTAAACGCGGCTTGAGCGGCATCCCTCGTAAAATTAAAGAGATTATCTTGGCCGTCGAAGTTGAGCGGATGTATAATAAAGATCAAATTTTGTCGCTCTATCTTAACGAGTCGCCGTATGGCGGACGCAGAAACGGCGCTGAATCAGCAGCCCAGACATACTTTGGTAAAAAAGCTAAGGATTTGACGCTGGCAGAGGCAGCTTTAATCGCTAGTATTCCACAGAACCCGACTTTTTATAATCCATACAACACACCCGGAAATAAAGCGCTCATCGATCGCCAACACACCGTCCTCGACTATATGGCCGAACAAGGGTTTATTTCAAGCAACGAAGCCAAAGAAGCCAAAGCCATTGACATTATCAGCACGATCAAACCGCAAACCGAGCAGCTAGAAGACATTAAGGCGCCGCACTTCATATTAATGGTCAGAAATCGGCTCAGTAAAGAGCTCGGCGAGGCAGTTGTGGGCCGCGGCGGACTGACAGTGAAAACAACGCTTGATTGGCGTATCCAAGAGAAGCTTGAAACCGACATGAAAAACTTCTTTGCAACAGGACGTCCGGATTCAGTGAGAATCAGTAACGGCGCTGCGACAATTGAAGATGTGCAAACTGGCCAGATTGTAGCACTGGTCGGCAGCCGCGACTTCAACTACGGCGGATTTGGCCAGGACAATGCAGCAGTGTCGTATATTCAGCCTGGATCAACCATAAAATCGCTAGTGTTTGCTCAACTATTTGACGTTCACGGCGGCAACCAGCCAACGTTCGGCAGCGGCTCAGTCTTAAGCGATGAGAATATTGACAGATTATATGGCGCACAATTAAGAAACTGGGATAATAGATTTATGGGCGGCATTACCATACGTAAAGCTTTATCGTACTCCAGGAATATCCCGGCAATTAAGGCAGCTTATGTTGTCGGTAACGGTTCAGCCCAGCCTGTTGTTGAGGGTATCCGCCGAATGGGCGATACTAACTATTGCCGCCAAGAAGAAAATGCAGGCGGTTATGGGTTAGGTGCAGCGATCGGCGCTTGCGGCACAAAGCAAACCGAGCTAGTCAACGGCTACGGAACGCTGGCGCGCCTGGGCGTACAAAAAGATAGCTCCAGTGTAATTGAGGTAAAAAATAATCAAGGCGAAACTCTTAAAAAATGGAAAGACAGCAGCAAGCAAGCTGTAGATTCCCAATCAGCATACATTGTCAATGATATCCTATCAGACAGAACGATCGGACTGCACGGCTATATGGGTGTTCCTGGCGTAAGAACATCCACTAAAACCGGTACATCCGACAAAGGTTCGCAACCGAAGGACTTGTGGATAGTTAACTACAGCCCGGCACTGGTCATGGGTGTATGGCTCGGTAACTCCGATACCAGTGTCGTCGGTACTTCAGCGTCAAACTATGCCATGCCGGTGATTAGAAGCGTGATGTCGTTCGCCCATACCGAAGTCTATGCCAAAGATGGTAGATGGAGATCTGGCCAGTGGTACGAACGTCCAAGCGGTATCCAGCAAGTTGGCGGCGAACTGTATCCATCATGGTGGAATAAGAAACAAAATAACTCGTCGCAAAAGATGACATTTGATAGAGTATCAAAGAAGAAAGCGACTAGCTGTACGCCAGACGGCGCGAAAGAGGAAATTGATGTCATCCGGACAACCGACCCTCTTACTAAAAAAGAGTCTTTCTCAGTTCCAGCAGGATACGATGCTAATGCTGAAGATAACTTCCATAAATGTGACGATGCTAAACCGCAAATCAGCTCAATTTCCGTAAGCAACAGCGGCAGCAAATATACTATCAGCGCTAACATATCATCTGGAACCCATAGTTTGGCATCGGTTGAAATAGCTGTTGATGGCAAAACGATTAAGAGCGGTAGCGTCAGTTCCAGCGGCACGCAAAGCGGAACAGTGACTATTGACAGCGCTGGCAGCCATAGCGTGACGGTAACCGTTAGAGACTCAGCATATTATACCGCTACGTCCAGCAGCAGTTTCCGATCGTCGTCAAGCTCAAGCTCAGACGATGATTAAAATTATGTGAGATAAACTATGGCCTTTTAGTCTTTTGTTCTAATCACCGATTCTAATAAATACTGAAAATTAGAAAGCCTGGTTTATGATTTAACTCCAAACCAGGCTTTCTCTATATACCTAATGCTATTTATTGACTATTTGCCAAATCAACCAAATCGGCCTCATGTTCGGCTGGAGTCTTACTTTTGGCAGGTGAACGTTTTTTTACAGTACTTGAGTTTGCTTTCGTAGTTTTGCGTAGCTGCGATTGCTGCGGACGGCGACCAGTTGAACGCGATTTCGCCACTGCGGCTGAAGAAACCGCCGAATGCGAATTATTACTTGCCTTCGTGCGCGAAGCGGTTTTCGGCTCGACAACAAGCTTGGCAAACATCATCTTGCCAGCATCAGTTTGCAGACTGCGAATAATCTCCACTCTTTTTTCCTGGCCGATAAATTTTTTAGCCTGCTCAACTACTACCATAGTGCCATCATGTAAGTAGCCGACTGCTTGATGAGAATCTTGGCCTTTTTGCGTCAATTCCAACATCAATTCATCACCAGGCAAATAGCTCATGCGCAAACTCTTGGCTAGTTCATTAATATTGAGGATCTGAATGCCTTCGACTTGCGCCACCTTGTTCAGGTTGTAGTCCAGCGTCAGAATGGCAGCGTTCATTTTCTTGGCGAGCTGCAACAGGCGGTTATCAACACCCTCAGGAATGCGCGTCGCATCGTCAAGCAACATGAACGAGCCGCCCAACACATCCTTTAGTTCCTTCATGGCGTCCATACCGAAGCGGGCGCGCTCGCGCTTGGCATGATCAGCACCGTCAGCCAACAGCTGTAGTTCGATCAGCACACTCCGCAGCACGATGATCTGCCCCAGTAAGAACCCAGTCTTTGCCAGGTCGACCACCCGGCCGTCCATCAGTACCGACGTGTCAACCAGAATCGGCAGCTGCGTGCCGCCGCCTGCATGCCGCCGCGGCTTGACCAGCAAATATATCTCCGCCATGATGGCCAGCAGCATGATAATGATGATAAGTTCAATTGTTTTTTCCATAATAATTTCCTTTTATCTAATAATGTTATTGTAAATAGTCAATCAGTGCCTGGCGTAAATCGCCGACGCCGCGCACAAATGCGTCCTTGTGGGTTTTTGGCGCGATGGCGTAGGTGAAGCCAAGTTTCTTCGCCTCTTTGACGCGGGCGTGCCAGCCTTGAGCGGAGCGCACTTCACCGCCCAAACCAACTTCGCCAAACACCACGGCTTCGTCGCTCAGTTTGCGGCCAGCTGAGGCTGAGGCGATGGCCATGGCGACTGCCAAGTCCGCCGCTGGGTCGCTCAGTTTCAAGCCGCCAACCACATTGATGTAAATATCTTTGTCGGAGAGATTGAGTTTGGTGCGCTTTTCCAGCACCGCCACCAACAAATTCAAGCGATTAAGATCAAAGCCGCTGGCTGCGCGCTTGGGATAGCCGAAATTCGTCGGATTGACCAACGCCTGAATCTCCACCAATAGCGGTCGCGCCCCCTCCATGGTCGCGAGGACGATGGAGCCGTCGAGATTTTGCCGCTCCGCCAACAAACTAGCCGACGGATTAGCCACAATCTGTAAGCCATCCTCGTGCATTTCAAAAATTGCCGCCTCATTGGTTGAGCCATAGCGATTTTTCTGCGCCCGCACCACCCGAAAGCCGCCATAGCGATCACCCTCAAAGTTCAGCACCACATCAACCAAATGCTCCAAGACTTTCGGCCCGGCAATCGAGCCTTCCTTGGTGACGTGACCGACCAAAATCACCGCAGTGTTGGCGGCCTTAGCGGCGCGAATGATGACGTTGGATGAGTTGGTGATTTGACTGACTGAGCCTGGCGCTGAACTAATCTCCGCCAACGACAGCGTCTGAATGGAATCGACGATCACCAGGTTGTACTGGCCAGTCTGAATGGAGGCAGCGATGTCCTCGGCGCTGTTACTAGACGCCAGCTGCAAGTTCTCTGAGTCAACCGCGCCCAACCGCTCAGCCCGCAATTTGACCTGCGACACCGACTCCTCACCGCTGACATAGAGCACTGGTTGCTGCCGGGCAATAAACGCCGCGACTTGCGCTAGCAGGGTACTTTTTCCAATCCCCGGCTGCCCCGCCACCAGCACCACGCCGCCTGGTAGAAAGCCGCCGCCGAGTACCGCATCAAGGTCGGCGATGCCGGTTGCCAGCCGTGCTTGCTTGGAGTCGGTAGCCGTTTCACTGAGCTTGAGCGTGGTCAGTGCTTTACCTTTGCCGCTGCTGCGGGCTACCGCCGAGGCGCCGGTATCGATCGGTAGCTGTTCAACCAATGAATTCCACTCACCGCAATTTTCACACTTGCCAACCCATTTTGGATAGCTGGCGCCGCATTGCTGACAGATGAATTGTGATTTTGCCCGTGCCATCAACGCCCCCCTTCTGCACTATCCAGGCTTTTATTCAATTCATCAATCTTAACACCCAATTCCCGCAAACGCGCTACGTCTTTATTGTACTGACTAATATCATTATTTAGTGCAGTGCGGCGCTGATTTATCTCGGTCAGCCGATTCCTCAGGACGCTGCGCTGGGCATTAAAATCCTCCTGCGATGCAAAACCGCCATCGGCCGCTTTTTGATTAAATGCCTTTACTCGCTGATTATATTGTTCGACGTCAGCCGCATACTGATTGGCTCTTGACTCAATATCCAGCTTACGCGCAGCCAAATTAGTGCGCAGACTGCTTGCCTCATTCTCAACGCTATCAAATTTATTGCTATACTGAGCATGCAGTTTCACTACCGCCGACCGATCGCTGAAATACCGCGTATAATACTGCTCCAACTCGCTGCCCAAATCAGCAAACTCTGTTCCTAAAATCGAATGTAGTTCATTCGTCCGCGAACCAGGCTGAGCACGTTCGTAATAATTCATCCGCTCGGTAAATTTGTCCGTTTTAACTTTTTGGTACGCTTGTTCTAATAACGGTTCTAGCCGCGATTTTTCCTCAGCACTAAGCCGCGCGTATGCCGCATGTAGCATTTCATGCGAAGCTGTCACTTCTTTCACGCCGTCAAGCTCGGGATTAGCCACATTGTAAATATAAATAGCACTTGCCGACTGATCGTAACAGCCTAAAATCGGGCTAGCTTTTTCCACGCGGCGGCATTCCTCGTTAAACTCAGCGGCAGACTTCAGTTGCGGATGCGCGATATAAAACAAGCGTTTGCCGGCTGTCGACATACCGCTGCGATCAGCAATTTGGGCAATTTCAGCACTCGGCTGATATTGGCGAAAACTAATCTCATCGATAATCTGCTGCCGATTGGCTACCGCTAGGATTGCGCCGATAACCAAAGCTAGCGACAGAAAGCCGCTGGCAACTTTACGTACGCTTGACATCAATCACCACCTTATTGTTATCAATTTTAGTTTCCAGTATATTGCCCGGTTTTGCCTTGTTTGATAACAAAACGTCGCTAAGCGGATCTGCTAATTCCGCCTGAATTGTCCGCCTCAATACCCGCACGCCGCGCTGTTCATCAAAGCCCTGTTTTATCAGCCAGCGTTTCACTGCCGGCGTAATATTAAGAGTCATGCCGCGCCGCTTAACCGCCTCAATTAAATCAGCCGTTAGATTATCAAAAATCTTGCACACCACCGACCGGGTCAACGGCTTAAACGTAATTACGCCGTCAAATCGACCAATCAGCTCTGGCCGCAGAAAATCCTCCAGTTCACGCAAGGCAGCCCGCGAATTCCGTTCGTGGCGGTCTTGATTAGACGATTTTTGCTGGCTGGACGACGTAAAGCCCAGCTCTGAATCTTGCACCATTTGTTCAGCGCCGACATTGCTTGTTAAAATCACGATTGTCTGGCGAAAACTGACCGTCCGCCCGTGCGAATCGCTCAGCTTGCCGTCTTCCAAAATCTGCAGCAGCAAGTTTAGCACGTCTGGATGCGCCTTTTCAATCTCATCAAACAGCACCACGCTATACGGCTGCCGGCGAACCTTATCGGTCAATTTGCCGCCGTCATCATAGCCAACATAACCGGCTGGCGCGCCGATCAGCTGGCTAGCCGTGTGCCGCTCCGAAAACTCGCTCATATCAATCTTAATCAAACTATTATCACCGCCAAAAACTTCCCGTGCTAGCACCCGCGCCAATTCCGTCTTACCC
>CAUPXR010000030.1:0-7230 GCA_963515225.1 uncultured Candidatus Saccharibacteria bacterium
CTCTTCAGAGCCGCATACTATAAATAATGGCGTATATGCGCTATTTAATTCGACGAGCCAGTACTTGCAATCAAAACCAGTACGTCAGGCGCTAGCTCTGAGCGTTAATGTGTCAGAACTGCGAAAGCTGTTGTCGTCTGAAACTGAAGAGATGAACGGTCCAGTGTTCAATAATTTTCTGGATGAAAAGGTAAAGCCTAAAGGCTATAACGTTAAAAAAGCCAAGGGGCTATTGGACGCTGCGGGATGGAAGGTTGTAGGTGGTGTTAGACAAAAAAACAATCAGAAATTAACATTAAATATTGTTGCCCCGAAAAATGAAAATTACGAAAAAATTGCAAAGAGACTGGCGGAGGTATGGCAAAAGGAATTAAATATTGCTGCTGATATAAAAATTGTTGATGTTAATGATGTCTCGCAGAGCATTCTTCAGAACGTGTTGCTGCCTCGTAATTTTGACGTGCTAATTTATGAATTAGCTATGGGGGGCGATCCGGACGTATATGCTTATTGGCACTCGTCTCAGGCTACTAGCGGTGGACTAAATTTTTCAAACTATAATAATGCAGTGGCAGACGATGCTCTGGCAAGCGGGCGCTCAAAGCTATCCAAGAGACAGCGCATGGATAGGTATGGTAAATTTACTTCAATTTGGCAGCAAGACATCCCGGCAATTGCGTTATATCAGACGAAAATTTATTATATTCATTTGAATTCGGTTAAGGCTTTAGCGGAGGATGCCAGTTTAGTCAGCGCGGTAGATAGATATACGGATGTCGCATATTGGTCGGTAAATAAAACTCAGGTTTACAAAACGCCGTAAATTAAAGTATAATGACTATCAAGCACAGATGTATCGTTTTCTGAGATCAAAAAACAGTACTTTGTAAGTTTTGTGCTTATCGTGCGGGCGTGGCGGAATTGGTAGACGCGCTAGCTTGAGGGGCTAGTGAACGCAAGTTCGTGGAAGTTCAAGTCTTCTCGCTCGCACCAAATGTAACAGAGCGGCGCGTTGGCGGAGCGGTTACGCAGAGGTCTGCAAAACCTTTTAGACGAGTTCGACTCTCGTACGTGCCTCCAAATGTAGTCCCTGAGTGGGGCTATTTTTCTTTAGGAGGAAGATCTAGTTTTGATGCGATAAGCATACTTTCGGCGATGATGGTGAGCGCTACGTTTGGGTCAATGATGTCTTTCGCGTGGATAATTGCCTGCTGTAAAACAAAACCATAACAGCTAGCCCACTCTTGTTGATTAGGAATAATAACGCCAAGATGTTCTGAACAGGTTTTCCATAGTCCTACAAAGTCTTTAGGCATTAGCACGTCTGGCTGATGTTTTTTAGGAACTCTAATAGCATAGAAATCATCGCTACCCATAACTTGAGCACTGTGACCGACACACTCTTGGATGTCAAACGCCTTAAATGCTTTAGTTTTGCCGATTTGTTTCATGCCGGCACCAACAAATGACCAGGGAGAATATTTTTCTACGAATATTTTTTGTAATATACCGTCGCCCAGGTAGAATTTTTGACCATTCTTCATATCAATCTCAAGGATAGTTTCAGGAGATTCGACACGAACCGCTACTTGTGCTGCGTAGCCAGCGAGCATACTAGAGACACAGAGAAATATTTGAATAGGGAGGCGGGGCTCTGTATCATCTTTGTGTGGTATCATAAGAAAATTAAACATTTCTTGACCGCCAACAGTAATACGATCTATGTCATTCATAGACCCTAGTTTTTCTCGCAACGAAGTGATGAGGTGATCTTTTGATATCTCATCATCGATAGGTTGAGGCTTTTTCTTAAACAATCCGAACACGCTAGGTATCCTTTCTACTTTTTTAATAGTTCTTTCAATTCCGGAAGGGTCGGTTGGAAAAAGTGGTTGCGGTCTTTAAAAATATGCACCTTGGCGGTTGGTAGATCACGCTGAAATTTGACAAGCTCAGTAAAGGGTACTACCGGGTCGTCTTTGCTGTGGAATAAATGAATTTCTCTTGCTGATTTTTCTAAACCAGTAGCACTCGTTACTCGAAAACTGCCTAAATCCTCAACTGATTCGTTGTCGTAGCACGGTGATACTAGCGCCAATCGTCGAACGGGCGAGCTAAGCGGTGATTCGTGTAAATACTTCGCCAAAAACATTGCGCCCAGGCTGTAGCCGACCAGCTGAACGTCGCTGCCGAGTAGCGGCAATAGTTTTTCGAAATATATTTTCCATTCCTCGTATTGCGCATTCTGTTTGTTTGGGAAATTTGGCAGTAATACATCGTAGCCAGTTGTGGTTTGCGCCAGCCATTCGCGCCATTTTTGCGCCCAAAGCAATCGTTCGTAATGGAGAGGACTATTTTTTAGACTATCCAAGTAATTTTCATAACTGTTAAAACTTGACCCGCCGTGAACTATTACAATTTGCTTCATAAATATAGTATAATACAAGCAGCGCTGGTTAGTGAAATTCTGGCGTGTAAATAAAAATCAGCGCGAGTGGCGGAATTGGTAGACGCGAGGGACTTAAAATCCCTTGACCAAAAGTCGTGCGGGTTCGATTCCCGCCTTGCGCACCAAAAATGTACGTAGTATAATGAATATGTAAACCATAAGGAGATTTGTCAATGGGGCTAGCAATAACATTAATAGTAGTAATCGGTGTCATCATCTTGCTGGTGATAGGATTCTTTATCGGCACATATAATAGTTTAGTGACGCTGCGCAACCGCGTAGAGGAAGCATGGAGCGATATCACTGTGCAGCTCAAACGCCGGACTGATTTGATTCCAAACTTAGTCAACTCGGTTAAGGGATATGCTACACATGAAAAAGAAGTATTTGAAAAGGTGACTGAGGCGCGTTCAGCTATTATGGACGCCAAGGGCGTGGCTGATACCGCTCAGGCGGAGAATATGCTGGAGGGTGCTCTAAAAAGCTTATTCGCTGTCGCTGAGGCCTATCCAGAATTGAAGGCTAATGAAAACTTCTTACAATTACAGCAAGAGCTGGTTGATACAGAGGACAAGATTCAGGCGTCGCGCCGATTCTATAATGGCGGCGTCCGCGACTTAAATACGAAGATTCAAACATTCCCGGCAAATATTGTCGCTGGCATGTTTAGTTTCCAGGCTAAGGAATTCTTTGAAGTTGCCGACCGAGCAAGCGTTGAAAATCCAGTTGAGGTAAAATTCTAAAGTAGGATAATCTTTGCATCAACTAAGCCGCTCGCCTGTTTTCGGTGGGCGGTTTTTGGTATAATGAATATATGTATAGTGCAATTTCTCATAATAAGCGAAACACCGTGTTAATCATGGCAGTGTTTGTGGCGATTATCGGCGTTATCGGCGTGTTTGTCGGTGCGGCGACTGATAACTATTCTTTGGCGGTAATAGTTTTAGGCTGTTCAATTATATATGCTTGGTTGCAGTATTTTATCGCTGGTAAATTAGCTATGGCGATGACCGGTGCGCAGGAAATTGAAAAAAAGGATGCGCCAGAATTGTGGCGAGTGGTGGAAAATTTGGCGATTACTTCTGGCATGCCCATGCCGAAGGTATATATTATCGATGATCCAGCGCCAAACGCCTTTGCGACAGGACGCGATCCAAAGCATGCTATTGTCGGTGCGACTACTGGACTGCTAGATATTATGGATAAGCGCGAGCTGGAGGCGGTGATGGCGCATGAGATGAGTCATGTGCGTAATTACGATATTCGTGTCAGTATGATTGCTTTTGGTCTGGTGAGTGCAATTGGTTTGTTTGCAGATTTGGCATTAAGGATGATGTTTTATAGCGACGATCGCGATAGAGATGTCAATCCAATTATCTATGCTCTTGGACTAGTGGTGGTTATTTTAGCGCCGATTTTGGCCACAATTACTCAGCTGGCAGTTAGCCGGCAGCGCGAGTATTTGGCGGATGCTTCGGGAGTATTATTAACGCGCGATACTGAAGGCTTGGCAAGTGCGCTGGAGAAGTTGCGGCAATACGGCAAACCAATGCGAAGGCAAAGCTCTTCAACTGCTAATTTGTTCATGAACAATCCGTTGAAGCCTGGTTTTTTCTCAAAGTTATTTAGTACCCACCCGCCGCTAGAGGATCGGATTGCTAGATTAAGGAATAACGCCGCAAAGATGTAATTATGACAACAAAGAAATCTAAGAAACAAGTTAACAAAGAGACGATTAAATCTCAGAGTAAAAAGCCAGCGCCAAAGAAAAAAAAGTTCTGGCCTAAGTTTAAAAGAGATTTTAGTAAACTGAGTCAGCGGCGGCAGAATTTTTTGGCGCGCCGCCCGCATCGCAGTTTCCGTTTGTCTAAGCGGCGTGATTATCGGCGACAATTAAAGCTTCCGGGGTACTGGTCTTTTACGAAGCAGGTTTTTACGATGTTATGGAAAAATAAGAAAACGTTTTTTGCGTTAGTCTTAGTATTTACGTCTTTGGCCTTTTTACTTTCAAACGCTATGTCGCAAAATACCTACCAGCAGCTAAAAGATGCTATGAATGAGATGAAGGATAATGGGTTTAATAGCTTTTTTACAACAATTGGAATATTTTCTGGCGTAGTAATTAATTACACAACTGGCTCGTCTGCCACTAGTCCTTCGCAGCAAGCGGCCAATGTTCTGATTGGTTTGTTTGCGTGGCTTTCGGCGGTTTGGCTAGTGCGGGCTATCTCCGCTGGAAAGAAACCAAAAATGCGCGACGGTTTGTATAGCTCTGGTTCGCCGGTAATTGCTTTAATGGTGTTGATCCTTGTGCTACTGATTCAGCTTATTCCGGCTGCAGCTGCTGTTATTATTTATGGCGCCCTTTCTGCCTCGGGTATGCTAAGCCAGACGATTATTTTAATGCTGGCGGGCGGTGCGTCAATTTTAGTTATTACGCTGTCTGCTTTTTGGATATTATCAACGTTGTTCGCGATGATTATCGTTACGCTTCCTGGAATGTATCCGTTCCGAGCGCTACGGCTGGCTGGAGATATAGTGACGGGCCGTCGTGTTCGAATACTATTCCGGTTGTCTTGGGGTTTTGTAATTATCGCGTTAATGTGGGTCGTTGTCTTGATGCCAACTATTATGATAGACGGTGCATTAAAAAGTGCTTTACCGATTCTTGACTGGATGCCAATTGTGTCAGTTGTTGGGCTAATGCTGGTATATGTCACAATTGTGATAATTGCTGCCTATGTCTATACATTTTATAGGAAAGTTGTTGAAAGTGACAGTAAGCCAACGAAGAGTTGACGAGCTAAAAAAACTGCTCAATCAATACAGCTACGAATATTACGCGCTTGATCAGCCAAGCGTCAGCGATGCGGTGTACGACAGCTTGATGATAGAACTAAAGAGCATTGAAGCAGCGCACCCAGAGTGGATTACGCCAGACAGTCCGACGCAGCGGGTTGGTAACAAGCTGCTTGAAGGTTTTAAAAAAGTTCGTCACGCGCGGCGAATGGTTAGTTTGAATGACGTGTTTGATAAGAGTGAAATCGAAGCGTGGATTGAGCGTACTGATAAATTGATGCCGGGACATAAGCATGAATTTTTTACCGATATCAAGATGGATGGCTTGGCGTGCGCGTTGATTTATATTGATGGCATGTTGACCCAGGCGGTGACGCGCGGCGATAGCTTTATCGGCGAGGATGTGACGAACAATGTGCGGACTATTAAAAACGTACCGTTGCGGCTGCATGAGGCGCCAGGCTTTGAACAATTTTTGCGCGGGCGGACAGAAATTCGCGGCGAGATTGTGATGCTGAAGCGCGACTTTGCTGTGCTCAATGATAGACAAAAGGCCTCGGGACAGCCAGAATTTGCTAATCCGCGTAATCTGGCGGCAGGGACAATCCGCCAGCTTGATCCGTCTTTGGTAGCGGCGCGGCCGCTGCATTTTCGCGGCTATGATGTACTTCGCGATGACGACGCTGAAGTGCCGACCAACAGCTTTGCTTATGAGGCGCTGACTGCTCTAGGAATTACTCGCAATCAGCAGGCGAGCATTTTTACTACTTTAGCTGATGTGATGAATTTCGTTAACGAATGGGATGATAAGCGCCATGATTTGCCATTTAATACCGATGGTTTGGTGATAAAAATTAACGACCGGGCGCTGTATGACAGCTTGGGTATGGTTGGTAAAAATCCGCGCGGCGCAGTCGCTTATAAGTATGCTGCTGAGCAGGCTACGACTATCGTCCGCGATATCGTTATTTCCATCGGTCGAACCGGTGCGGCCACGCCAGTAGCGGTGTTTGACCTGGTGGTGGTGGCTGGTACGACGGTGCAGCACGCTAGCCTGCATAACGCTGACGAAATTGCCCGGCTGGATGTGCGCCGCGGCGATACGGTGGTGATTTTCAAGGCGGGCGATATCATCCCGCAGGTGCAAACCGTACTGAAAGAATTGCGGCCGGCAGATTCTAAGCCGATTGATTACTTGGCAGAACTGGCGCGCCAATATCCGGAGCTAGAATTTGTGCGGCCAGCAGGCGAGGCGGTGTATCGGGTTAAAGGTTTGAGCGGCCCACTGATTTTGAAGCGGTCTCTGGCGCACTTTGCCTCCAAAGGCGCGCTGGACATCGACACGCTGGGCGAGAAAAATGTCGAGGCGCTGGTCGAGGCTGGGCTGGTTAATGACTTGGCGGATATTTACCGGTTGACGAAAGATGATTTATTGCAGTTGGAACGTTTCGCTGAGATTTCCGCGCAGAAGCTCATTGATGCCATTGCTGCTAAGAAACAGCCAGCCTTGGAACGATTCTTATTTGGCCTCGGTATTCGTCATGTTGGTACGCAGACAGCGATTGATCTCGCAAACCACTTTGAGAGTCTTGAGGCTATGTCTCGCGCGACCATTGATGAGCTGTGCGAGGTGGATGGTGTGGGTGAAATTGTTGCCGAATCAATTGTGGCGTGGTTCGCCGATGAAGATAATGTGACGCTACTCGAGAAATTTGCTGACTTGGGCGTGACGCCGCAGTTTAGTCAAAAATCCGACCGACTAGCTGGCCAAAGTTTTGTCATTACTGGCACTCTGCAGTCGATGGGTCGCGATGCTGCTGCTGAAAAAATCCGTAATCTCGGCGGCACCTTCCAAACCGCTGTTGCAAAAGATACAACATATTTGATAGCCGGTGGTAAAGTCGGCGCCAGTAAGCTGAAAAAAGCCGAACAATATGGCACCAAAATTATTGACGAACAAGAACTATTAAACATGATAAGAG
>CAUPXR010000031.1:0-6603 GCA_963515225.1 uncultured Candidatus Saccharibacteria bacterium
TAAGTTTAAGTTCGGCAAATAAAATCATCTTGTTAAATGATATAAAATATAAAGACTTAGTTAAATAGGAGAATTAAACCAATGTCTCAAACATCACACTCAAATTCAGTTTTACAATTATATAAATTCTGCCCAAAATGCGGTGGTAAATTTGTTCATCGCGGCGGCAATCATCTGAAATGCCAAGACTGCGATTATAGCTATTTTGTCAATCAGGCGCCGACTGCCGGAGTAATTATTTTTAATAGCGAGGGCAAGGTGATGATGGCTAAGCGAAAGTTTGAGCCGAAAAAAGGAACATGGCAGTCAATCGGCGGATTTGTTGGATTAGACGAATCTTTGGAAGAGGCCGCTGTACGCGAGGCTAAAGAGGAGCTTGGCGTGAATATAGAAATAGATAATTATCTAGGCAGCTTTCCTGAAATTTATGAGTTTGGCGGAGTTGCTGTACCGTTTTTAGCAATTTACTTTACTGCAAAAATAATTGATGGTGATCCGATACCAAATGATGACGTAGCGGAAATCGGCTATTTTACACGCGACGAGCTGCAAAAATTAGATATTACGTATCCTGCACTGCGTGAATTATTGCTTGCAAAAATGTCTTAAGCTTATTTTAGTACTATTGCTCCGGAGTCGTGTATGGCAGGGAAGTTAGCTGTGTTATCCAACGCTAAAGCTAAACAGATTTAACAAGCTGAGAAAACTTTTTAGTAGGGACGCTCTCAATGTGGATACCGGAACGCTCTAATCCCTTCGACTGCTTAATATCGTCATTTGTTAGCATCAAGCTATTCGGCAGTTTGTCGGTAGTCTGTACAGTCTGTATTAGTTCGCGATTAGTTCGCGCAATGCACAACATCCAACGAGCAGTACTTTCGGTATCATCTGTGTGGTATGTCGTATTTGTTCCTCAATATTGCCCTTATCGTACCAGGCGTAGACGACAGGACTGGATTTATCGCAGCTCCAACCTCTCGTGATCATATCTACTATTGATGTTCCATCGGCGCGGCAAATCCGCTCATTATCTTGAAGCGGCCGTAAATCTTTATGGTTACCGCCGCGCTGCAGAGTTAAATCATATTGTATGACGTCGCCAATAGAAATACGGCTGATTATTCCAAGTATTGCCCACTTTCTGGCAGCATACTTATCAGGCTGAAGCTGGCGCGCCTCAACAACTGCTGGAATTTGCCTTCGACGAAACATGCCTTTTTCTACTGATAAAGAAGTTTCATATGTTTTTGCGTCGATTACTTTAGGTCCCTTGAACATTTCAGCCACAAATTGGTGGAGATAGAGGGACTCAAACCCTCGACCTCAGCAATGCGAATGCTGCGCTCTATCAGCTGAGCTATATCCCCGTGAATTGAATCAAATGGTGGGAAATACAGGGCTCGAACCTGTGACCTCACGAATGTGAATCGTGCGCTCTAGCCAACTGAGCTAATTTCCCGTACTAGCCGCGATTTTCCCAGTAAAACCGCTAAGAGTTATTTTATACCAAAACGGCGAAAAAAGAAAATTATACTGCACTGATTTGTGTTATAAAAGTGTGAAAAGTTTTTTAATCAAGCAAAGTTCTAGTAGAGCGAAGCTGAAACTACCGCATACTAAAAGTGACGTCAACCTTTTTGACATTCGCACCGAGCACTTCTTCTAGCTGCTCGGGATTGGTAACTTTGCCGATGCGAACGTACTTATATGGAGTGTCAATTGATTTATAGAACAAGACAATCGTTCGTACGCCGTATAGCATAATGTCGCCTGTCTCGACTCGTTTGGGCTTCGTGTGATTTGCTGGCAAATCTTCCGGCGAGGCGGCGAATTTTTCATTTGCCAAATGGTCTTCCATCTTCACTGTAAAAGGAAGCTGAGTGAAGAGAGCCCGTGTCGTTTCATTATCCGCCAGCTTCACGTCAAATTTCTTATCGCCAACTATCATAACGATATCCGGACTAAAAGGTTTATTGTGCTTAGGCTTGATAGCGGTTTGCTCTGGCGGCTCGCTGAACTTATCACGATAAAAATAACAAGCCGCCCCTCCGGCGAGAACAAGCAAGATGGCAGCTATAAGCAATATTTTATTCATACGCATTATGATAACAGTATAACAAACAAAAATCTCTCTTGATAGCTCTTTGTTATTTATGTATGGATATGAATGTAAAAATTCTTCAACAATTCAGATTTGGTGCGGATGAAAGGACTTGAACCTTCACGCCGTGAGGCACATGCTCCTAAGGCATGCGTGTCTACCAATTCCACCACATCCGCATACTCAATTGTTAAGGACACGCTCCGTGTCTACTAATGACTTACGTTACCCACGCAGTCACCACATCCGCATAACTAATTGTTAAGCGCACATCCGCGCACTTCCAAATTATATCAAAGCAAAATGTACTTATCAACTGAGCGCGCTTATGCTAAAATTAAATCAATAGACCAAGGAGGATTGATGAATAAAATTGCGACATATCTGAATGAGCATTTGGCGGGTGAAGTCATTACTCATGATTCTGTTTTACGCCAAGCCGAGACAGACGGCAGTATTCTGGCGCGGCGGCCGGATATGGTGGTGCGGGCGGCTGATATGAATGATATTCGCAAGGTGCTGCGCTTTTGCTCGCAGTTGGCGGAAAAAGGCCATGTGCTGCCAGTTTTCGCCAGGGGTAGCGCTACAGACGCGACGGGAGCGGCGATCAATAAAGGCATCGCAATTGATTTGAAAACACATATGAACCGAGTGGTGGGCAGCGATCCGAAGCAGCGGCTAATTCATGTTCAAGCCGGCCTCGCCGTTTCGGCGGCAAATGCGGCGCTGACGACGCACAAAGGACTAGGTTTACCAAACGTTTCTTACACCGACGAAGACGGTACGATTGGCGGCGCGATAAACACTTCTCCGGCCGGCACGATGACAGGCGCGCACGGCTTTTTCGCCGACACAGTTCAGCAATTGGAGGTCGTCTTAAGCAATGGCGACGCTATTCAAACCGGGCGGATTTCCAAGCGCGAGCTGAATAAGAAAAAGGGCTTGTCGACATTTGAGGGCGAAGTTTACCGGGAAATTGACAACTTGATCGCCGATAATGCGGAGTTAATTTCTCAGCTTGATCCCAGTTTGCCGGATACGGCGGGTTATAGCGCGATTGCCAAAGTCAAGCAAAAGGACGGGTCGTTTGATTTGACGCCGTTATTTATGGGCAGCCAGGGCAGCTTGGGTATTGTTTGCGAGGCGATTCTGCGCGCGAACTTCGTTCATCCGGAATATTCGGTGGTCGCTGCGCCGTTTAAGCATATTGCCGATGCCCAGGAGGCGGCAAGTTTGGCGATGAAAAATAAAGCAGTCTCGGTCGAATTGATCGACGGGCGGATTTTACGCCAGGCATATCTGGCGGGCAAGCGGCTTGAGTGGGCGCCGAAGGAGTGTTTCAGAGGCGCGGTGGTTATCGCGATATTTGATGAATTCTCAGACCGCGCGCGGGTGAAAGCCGCTAAGAAAATGATGAAGAAGTTAAGCGCCATAGACGCCATAAATATTTCATTGATTGATATGGAAGTCCAGGGATTGGCTAGTCTGCATTCTAGCTTAGCTTTGATGGAAGCGCCGAGCGAGCAGCATATGACTGCGCCAAGGGCCTTTTCCGGAATTTGGCTGGCAGATCAGCAGATCGCTGGTTTCGCGGAGGATTTGAAGGCTCTGGAGTCGACGTACGGCTATGCGCTGCCTATGTTTGTCGATTTTAGCAATAATTATACGGCCTTATATCCAAAGTTTGATAGTAAAAAAGTTAGCGAGCGCCAGAAGATTTTGCAACTATTTGCAGAGGTGGCGCAGCTTGTTGATAAGCATGAGGGCTCGTTTGCAGCGTTTGGCGGCGACGGCCGGCTGAAGTCGAGTTTTATGTACAAGCATATGCCGAACGACGAAAAACAGTTGTATGCCAAGGTGAAAAAGATTTTTGACCCGATGGGAATTTTTTGCCCGGGCGTTAAGATGGAAACGCCGATGAAGGATTTGGCGGCAGAGATGAACGCGTGGTGTAAAATTCGTAATCAAGCTTGATGTTGGATTTCTTTTGGATTATAATAAGCAGTACGCGGATGTGGCGGAATTGGTAGACGCGCTAGCTTCAGGTGCTAGTGCCAGCAATGGCGTGAAGGTTCAAGTCCTTTCATCCGCACCAGAATTGAATCTCTGTAGTGCTTTTCTGAAGAATAGACTGCGTTTGGCCGCGTGCGAATGTGGTATAATAGTATCATGGATGGAATTCAAATAATTATTTATGACAAGGCTGGAGGCGAGGGAAAAAAGTACTTTTCGCCGACAGACGCAATAAGCAAGATGGAGGTGTATGATAGCATTTCGCAAGAATATTCAGACGATAAAATCAAAAGAATTTGCATACAATACCCTCCTATAAAAGTATCCACGCTTGATAAAGGAAAGATTATAAAACCGATTGATCCAGTAATTATTGACGCTTCAGATAAATTAAGCAAATTAAAAGAGGAACTAGGAAAGTATTATGGATGAAGCGGATATTGTAAGTTATAGTAATTTCACAGTCTTCATTGCATAATTATTCCCGGCGGAAATACTGCCCAGCATCTTGTCGAATGCCGCTTTGTTCTTTTTCCAGGTAGTTTCCGCTGAAGATAGAGATATTGCGCGGACAATACCATCGTTTCTGCCGACGACAAGGCGGATTTTTATGATGAACGACGAATACTCTATTGGGCAGCTGACAGTGACAGAAATCAACCCTACGACGCCGTGTGTATCGGATTTGTCAGGGGATTTATTGACGCTTGGCTTCTGTTTGCAACCTATATTGCCAGCCGAGGCAAGTTCATCGCGGATTTGACTTGGGTCAAACTCATTCAAAAGAGATTCCCGCAAGGTTTCATAATATTCCGGCAGGGCATTGGTCGGTGACGTTTGCTGCTTTATCTGGCTGATTAGCAGAACCGACGACGATTTGTTATCCTTCAGCGAACCGTCGCCGTAAATCACTCGAGTTACGGTGTCATCTGATGTATCTCTTGCTTCTTTATTGTATTTTTTCCATTGCCTGGGCAATAACCAAGATGTGCGGTCTAACGAAGTTCGGGTCAAGTCTTCTTCTTTAACCAAATCGCACGTATACACCAAATAACTGAAAGTGGCGACGCCGCTGATGATTGCTATGAGAATGAGTTTGATAATTGTGTGTTTTTTCATGAGGTATTACGCTTATGATAGCAAATTTTTAGCGTGGAGGGAAGAATGCGGCAAGGGTTTGGCGTACTGCTCGGCTAAGGTGGCATTTATTGTTGCGGCAGATTGTCTGGATGGCTATAATGAGGCTTATGCAAGATACGCGGAATGTGATTGATGAGTTTAAGGGCCGGAGCGAGGCAGAGATTGTGAAAGAGCTGGACGCCAAGGATCACGGACTGGTGATTGCTCTGGAGAACACCGAGCGGGATTTTAATATGGGGACGATTGTCAGGAGTGCCAATGCTTTTGGCGTACGGCAGATTTACGTCATCGGCAGGCGGCAATGGAACAAGCGCGGCGCCATGATGACGGATAAATATTTGCACGTACAGTATGTCGGTTCGACGGCGGAGTTTGTCAAGTTGATGCGGTCTGAAAACAGAGAAATTATTGCGATTGATAATATTCCAGGTAGCGTCAATATGTCAGAGACGACTTTGCCGCGTCGTGCGGTACTGGTGTTCGGTCAAGAAGGTCCAGGGATCTCCGAGGAAATGGCACAGTCAGCAGACAAAATCGTCGCCATCGAACAATTCGGCTCAACTCGCTCTATCAATGTCGGCGCGGCAGCGACTGTGGCGATGTACTGCTGGCTGCAGCAGCATGTGTTAAATTAAGATTTTTCATTCTTTGGCAAGTTTCCTAGTCGATTTTTTGTAAAACAATCCCGGTTCTGGCCGGCAAATACACCTGCAGCTGATGTCCATTTTCCTGGGGCGAGGTAAAATATCGCGTTGAATCGTCTATGCGATTTTGTCCGCCAAACCGCTGGTCGTCGCTGTCCAAAATTACACCGTATGACCCAGCCGCTGCCGGCACGCCATAATCCGTCCACGACTGGCTGGGTGAAAAATTCATGATAAACAGGAGGTCGCCACGCATGAAGCTGACGACGCGGTCGTGCTGGCGAATGGTGAGGTAGTGAATACCTGGGTCGTCAACCGCTTGGACGATTTTCATCAGCGCCGCGTCAAATTCGCCCAGCCATTGATACTTGAGAAAACCATTGTCCCGTAAACTCCACTGTCGGCGGGCGTGTTTGAATGACCAATGATTGCCCTGACGCGGAAAGTCTATCCACTCGGGATGTCCAAATTCATTGCCCATAAAGTTGAGGTAGCCGCCGCCGTGCAGCCCGGCGGTCAGCAGGCGGATAAGTTTGTGCAGGGCTATGCCGCGTTCCACCGCCAGGTCCGGATCGTCTTTGCTCATATGCCAATACATTTCTTTGTCGATCAGCCGAAAAATCAGCGTCTTGTCGCCAACCAAGGCTTGGTCGTGACTCTCGGCGTAGGTGATGACTTTTTCCTCTGGGCGGTGTGAACGTAAGG
>CAUPXR010000032.1:0-6359 GCA_963515225.1 uncultured Candidatus Saccharibacteria bacterium
TAAGGTGTGCGCCAGCTCGCCCAAGTCCCAATCTTCGTCGCGCTTTTCCTTCAGTGTTTTAATCCAGAGGTCAGGCGCGCCCATTGCTAATCGATAATCAAAGCCCAGACCGCCGTGTTCTGTCGGCGCCGCCAAGCCCGGTAGCCCGCTCATCTCTTCGGCAATGGTCGTGACATCTGGGCGAACGGCGTGAATAACGTCATTTGCCAGCCTAAGATAGACCAAGGCGTCCTTATCAACATCATCGCCAAAATAATCATCATAGCTGGTGAAACTTTTTCCCAAACCGTGGTCGTGATATAACATACTCGTTACGCCATCAAATCGAAAACCGTCAACATGGTACTCGTCCAGCCACCAGCGGCAATTGCTGGCCAAAAAGTGCAGCACTTCCGGCTTGCCATAATCAAACAGCCGCGAATCCCACGCTGGATGGTCGTGAGCTTTGAAGTATTGCGTCGGGCTGCCCGCAAAATTGCCGAGGCCCTCGACCTCATTTTTAGCGGCATGAGCGTGGACGATATCAATGATAACGCGCAGTCCTAGTCCGTGCGCCGCGTCAACTAACCGCTTAAAATCATCGGGCGTGCCAAAGCGCGATGACACGGCGAAAAAATTACTAACATGATAGCCAAAACTGCCGTAGTACGGGTGTTCGGCGATGGCCATCAGCTGGATGGTGTTATAGCCGGCTTGTTTGACACGCGGTAGGATATTGGCGGTAAATTCATTGAAATTGGCAACCTTTTCCTCTTCGCTACTCATGCCGACATGAGCCTCGTAAATCAGCGGCACGTTTGGCGCAGGCGGAATATCATGCTGCCACTGATATGGCTCATCAGGCTGCCAAACGACGGCTGAAAAATCCACCGAATCATCATCCTGGACGACGTAGGTGGCATATGATGGCAAGCGCCAGCCGTCGCCGTTAGGCCAATAGACGCGCAGTTTATATTTCTGGCCGTGGTGCAGCGTGCTCCCCGGCAAATTAACGCTCCATTCACCATGCCTACCAGGCTGCAGGGCAAACTCCTCGCGCTCTTGCCAGTCAGAAAAATCGCCAACCATCACTATGCGTGTAGCGTTTGGCGCCCATTCTCTAAAAATCCAACCGTCTTGAGTGCGGTGCAGTCCAAAATGTAAAAAACCCAGGGCAAAATCTGCCGGCAATTTGCCGTTCAGCACCCTCCGCAGCGTCGACGAAACATAAGCCTCGCGCGCCTTGATGACGGGTTCATGCGGCGCCAGCCACGGGTCAAGGTCAACCAGCGTTTTCTTGCTCATGCTTCTAGTGTAGCGGAAAAAACTGATATAATCTATCAAATGAAACCTTTTTCTTTTGAAATAACGTCTAGGCTCGACGACACACTGGCGCGCACTGGCATTATTCACACGCCGCATGGGGATATCAAGACTCCGGCATTTATCGTGGTCGGCACTAAGGCTAATATCAAAGCGATGCTGCCCGAGATGGTGGCGGATGTTGGTGCGCAGGCGGTGCTGGCGAATGCCTATCATCTGTATTTGCAGCCGGGTCATGAATTGATTGAAAAGGCTGGTTATTTGGGCAAGTTTATGCATTGGGACGGGCCGACATTCACTGATAGCGGCGGCTTTCAGGTGCTGAGTCTGGGTTCGGGCTTTAAGAAAGTACTGGCGATGAGTACGGATGTTGATGAGGAGATCGCTATCGCTAAAAAATCGTCGCGCCACGCCTGGGTGGATGAAAATGGTGTGATGTTTAAATCGCACCTTGACGGCTCGTACCACAAATTTACGCCGGAATTATCTATGCAAATCCAGGCGGGCATTGGTGCGGATATTACCTTCGCCTTTGATGAACTGACCTCGCTGATTGATCCATATGATTATCAAGTCGAAGCCTTGGCGCGGACGCATGCGTGGGCGGAGCGTAGCTTGGCGGAAGTTAAACGTCTGCGTGCAGCTCGTCCCGACAAGCCATATCAAGCGTTGTTTGGCGTACTGCAGGGTGCGAATTACGAGGATCTGCGCAAGCAAACGGCTGAATTTTTAGGTGCAATGGACTTTGATGGCTACGGCATCGGCGGCGCGCTGGAAAAGGAAACTATGGCGCAGACGATTAAGTGGGTCAATCAAATCTTGCCCGAGAACAGGCCGCGGCATTTGCTCGGCATCTCCGAGCCGGACGATATTTTTGCAGCGATTGAGCAGGGAATTGACACCTTTGACTGCGTCAGTCCGACACGCGTGGCCAGAAACGGCGCGGCTTATACGCCGTTTGGGCGGATCAATGTTCGCGGCCAAAAATACCGCGAACTGTTTGAGCCAATTATGGAAGATTGCGATTGCTATACCTGCCGCCATTACACCGCCGCCTACCTCTGTCATTTGCTGCGCGCTCGCGAATCTCTGGCCGGCACATTGCTATCAATCCATAACGAGCGATTTATCGTTAAGTTGGTCGATGACATCCGCGCTAGCCTAGAGAATGGGACATTTTACGAGTTTCGCGAGACATTTCTTCATAAATATTATGCAAAATCATAAAATTCGCCCATAATGCTTTACTTCTGGTATATAAAATAATACAATTTACCTAACTAAACAGAGGTGTTTGGTTCGTAGTATTAACAAGTCCGAAGCGGACGGAACAGGAGGAATAATATGGGTAGTGAAAAAGGATATTTTGGTACGCCAGAAAATTCACTATTAAGACGGGGAGCTGCAGCCGTAGTAGCTGGAATATTAGCATTGTCTCTTTCCGCCTGTAAAACAACAAATGCAACTTACCCAAATAGCGGCAGCGAGGTTTCTACTAGCGTAGGTAATGGCGATACATCAGCGGGGGTAAGCAACGGCAATGAGACAGCACCGGGTGTGAACCATAATAATGATAATGGCCAATGGGAAAAAGTTGAAGCTACAGCAGACACCAACACTGATCCAAGAAACGGTCTTGCTGTAGTCGATGGTGTTCTGACTGTTTGTATTGGAGACGACTTGTACAAATATAATAAGCCGGAAGATGATACATTGAATTCGTTTAAGATTACAACAGATGAAAATCTTGTTTCCGTTAATGACCCGACCTGCATAGGATCTCATCCTGACAATAGTAGCGGATGGGGTACTTATATAGAAAACGATAGCAATGAAAAAGGTGTTATGTCATGTGTAAAATATAAGGACGGAGAAGCAGAGGTTTATGCTGAAACGAACAAAACAGACACGACAGTAAAACGGAATGCAATAAGGGGCGGATGTTATTTTACAAGAAAAAATAACTCACAGTAAATTTTTATAACTAAATTACCTAACCGTTATTTACAATTATTCGGTTATTCGCTATAATTAAACGCATACGCCGTGAGGTCTGTTTAATGGACTGTACCCGCGTGAAAATATAATTAAATAAAGGAGAACTTCTACAAATGGCAGATGCATTTGACCGAAGCAAACCGCACGTTAACGTGGGTACAATGGGCCACGTTGACCACGGTAAGACGACGCTGACTGCTGCAATTACCGCAGTGTTGGCAAAGCGCCTCCCAAGCGCAGTTAACAAACCCGTTGCGTACAATCAGATTGACAATGCTCCGGAAGAGCGCCAGCGCGGTATTACGATCGCTGCTTCGCACCAAGAATACGAGTCGCCAAAGCGCCACTATGCGCATGTTGACATGCCAGGCCACGCTGACTACGTCAAGAATATGATCACTGGTGCTGCCCAGGTTGACGGCGCAATCTTGGTGATTGCTGCAACCGACGGCCCAATGCCGCAAACCCGCGAGCACGTGCTGCTAGCAAAGCAGGTTGGTGTGCCAAAGATCGTTGTATTCCTTAACAAGATGGACATGGCTGACGCAGACATGGTCGAGCTGATTGAAGAAGAAGTTCGCGAGCTGCTTGCTAAGAACGGCTTTGACGAGAACGCTCCAATTATCAAGGGCTCAGCTCTTAAGGCATTGGAAGGCGATGAGAAGTACGAAGATTCCATCATGGAACTAGTCGAGGCTATGGACGAATACATCCCAGAGCCAAAGCGTGATCTGGACAAGCCATTCTTGATGCCAATTGAGGATGTTTTCTCGATCAAGGGTCGCGGCACTGTGGCAACTGGTCGTATCGAGCAGGGTGTTGTTAAATTGAACGACGAAGTTGAAATCGTTGGTTTGAAGCCAACTCAGAAGTCAGTGGTGACTGGTATCGAGGCATTTAAGAAATCTCTTGATCAAGGTCAAGCAGGCGACAACGCTGGTGTCTTGCTGCGTGGTATTGAGCGTACTGACATCGAGCGCGGTCAGGTTCTGTGTAAGCCAGGCACTATTACGCCGCACACAGAGTTTGAGGCTGAAGTTTACATCTTGAAGAAGGAAGAAGGCGGTCGCCACACTCCATTCTCCAAGGGCTACAAGCCGCAGTTCTACTTCCGCACCACGGATGTGACCGGTGAAGTTGAACTTCCAGCTGACAAGGAAATGGTCATGCCAGGCGACACTGTTACCTTTAAGGTTAAGTTGCTCGCCCCAATCGCTATGGAGCAAGGTTTGAACTTTGCTATCCGCGAAGGCGGCCGCACCGTTGGTGCTGGTGTTGTGACGAAGATTGATAAGTAATCTCGCGCCGCAAACCTAATGAAATCCCTCGGATTGTACCGGGGGATTTTTAGTGGGGAAGTTAAGTTTATTACTCTGCGGACGGACAGCTAAAATGTAGCTATGTCCTAGGCTGCTCTAGTAGGTAGGTTCTTTAGACTATTCTCCTTCACGCTTAATTGTATAGAATGTTGGCACCCCAGGCTTTTTGTAATCATTCTTTTCTATTATAATATTTTTATTGTTACCGCTACCATTACTGTTTAAATCCGAAAGAACTATTTCTCCTCTTTCTACCAAATTATCGTTTTCTACTGTCTTAAAGCCATATGTTTGATTTCCGCATTCATGGGGGCTTGGTGAGGTGTCTGAATTATAAAAAGAGTTATATCCATTAATTTCCCATTCAATTCTTTGCTTATCGCTAGAGCCTGATTCTAGATCTACGTTTGATGATGTAAAACTAACAGCCTCTTTTCCATCGCAGATCACTATGTGGCAAGGACCTGCGCCGAGTCCATTTCCATCGGAAAGACAATATCCAACCCAGCCATTTTCTACGCCAGTTGTTGATTGTTCAATAACATTATTGACAGATCGCGAACCCGAGCCTCCGCTAGCAGCAGTGCTTTCGCATCCAGCTGCCAAGCCAGCAGCTGATGCAACTATCGCCACTGCACCAATTACTCTAGCTAACGGACTTCTTTTAAGCTTTTCTAACAAGTTGCCTCCCCATGAAGGATTTTCACCGTTTGCCATAATATTACTCCCTTCGTCCGCCATCGGACAATTATGATGTTCTCTAGACCACCTCGATCTAGTTACCCCAGATTATACACTATTTGTAAAAAAGTAAAAATCTTGACAATTCGTTACAGCTTATGCCAAAATAAATTAGCGAATATCATAAAAATCAAAAGGAGATTTTGGTGAATAAACAGAAATTGGTGATTGTTGGCGGCGGCGGAATGGTTGGTGCAACAGCGGCGTATGCGTGCGCGCTGCGTAGTGTCGTCGAGGAGATCGTACTGATTGACCGTAACGCGGATTTGGTTTGGGGCCAGGCAGCGGACATTAACGATGCTATGGGGCTTGACCGTAATGTTGAGGTGCGCGCCGGCGATTATAGCGATATCGCTACCGACGACATTGTGGTGATTACCGCTGGAGCGCCGCAACAGCCAGGACAGACGCGGCTGGAATTGGTTGGCGTCAATGCTAATATCATGCGCGATATCGTGAAAAACATTATGGCGGGCGGTGCCAAACCGTATCTGATTGTCGTCAGTAATCCGGTTGATGTATTGACCTATGTGGCGTTGAAAGAATCGGGATTGCCGAAAGCCAGAGTGTTTGGTACGGGGACGACGCTGGATACGTCGCGGCTGAAATCGTATTTGGCGGATGCGTTGAATGTTGACAGTAAGGCGGTTGACGCCTACATTCTCGGCGAACACGGCGACTCTTCGTTCTCAACCATTGAGACAGCGCAAGTCGGCGAAGTGCCGATCAGGGAGTATCCGGGTTTTACTGATGAGCTAGTAGATAATATTGAGCAAAAAATCCGCGACCGCGCTTATCGCGTGATTGACACGAAAAAATCGACATATTTCGCTATTGGCTTCGTTATTTCTAAGATTGTCTCGGCGTTGCGTCATTCAGCTCACACTGTGTATCCGGTTTGTTCGCTGGCTGAAGGTGAATATGGTTTGGACAATGTCGTGCTGGGCTTGCCGTCCGCCATTTCGTCAGACGGCGTGAAGATTCTGGCTGGATATCCTT
>CAUPXR010000033.1:0-6316 GCA_963515225.1 uncultured Candidatus Saccharibacteria bacterium
CCCGCTCGACACCAAACGACGGCTCGATGACGTGCGGAACAAATTTTGTGTTCGTCCCCTTAACGGTGTATTCCATACTCTTGCCGCTGACCCGCTGGATGTTCATCAGGTCAAAATCGGTCCGGTAAGCGATGCCCATCAACTCCTCACGACCAATTGGATAATCGTACTCGATGTCGATTGTCTTTTTGCTATAGTGCGCTCGATCCTCCGCCGGCACGTCCAGCTCGTGGATATGCTCTGGCTTCAAGCCCAATTCTGCCAAAAACGCATGCGTCGCCGCCAGCAATTCATCAAACGCCTCCTGCCAATGCTCAGGGTCGACGAAATATTCAATCTCCATCTGCTCAAATTCCCGAGAGCGGAAGACGAAGTCGCGCGGCGCAATTTCATTACGAAACGCCTTGCCCTGCTGAGCGATACCAAACGGCAAGTTCGGGTAGAAACTATCGACGACGTTTTTGAAATTGGTAAAAATTCCCTGAGCAGTTTCTGGGCGAAGATAAGAAATGCTGTCTTCACTCTCAGTCGCGCCAACGTGCGTTTTGAACATCATATTAAACGTTCGCGATTTACTCAGCGGATTGCCATCAGGACTTTTGATGCCACGCTCGGCAATCACCGCATCCATCTGCTCCATGGTCATACCATCGGCGTCAATACCATTATCCTTGAGAATATGGTCGGTGCGAAAACGGCGGTGATTGACCGTGTCTTCGCACAGCGGATCAACGAACGTATCCACATGCCCGCTCGCCTGCCAGACCTTCTGATTCATCAAAATCGCCGCATCCACACCGTACATATCATCGCGCTCATCGACAAACATTCGCCACCACAGCTGCATGATATTGCGCTTCAGCTGCACGCCCAACGGGCCGTAATCCCACGTACCAGACAGGCCGCCATAAACATCCGACCCCTGATAAATAAAGCCGCGGCGCTTGCACAGGCTAATAATTGCTTCCATTTTTGATTGACCCATCGCACAACCTTTCTCCATGTTGGCAACATGGCGATTCATAATTATTACTTAAAGTATACCATTTTTATGGGTAATTTTATACCGCAGCGTGCTGCCGCGCTGCCAGCCAGCAATCATTAATCACCTCAGTTATCCCGCCAATTTGCGCCACATTCGCCAGCGGCTTGGCTTGAATGAGTCGAAGCAGTTTGATGGCATAAGCCGACAGGTCACCTTGCTCCGCCAGCCGCAGACCCTTTTCCGCGCTATCGTACATATATTTTTTATCGGGCGACAACGCCTGAGCCGCCACATCGGTACGCAGATTCAGCTCATCGCCCAGCAGACTAGCATATTGCACATAAAACCACGTTTCAATCAGCTTTTGGTTAACTGCCAGATTATTTAACTGCTCTAATACCTGACTTAGTACAAAATACCATTCCGGCTCGTCAATGTTTTCGCTCGCCGTTGATACCAGCTTCATCGCCGCGTAAGCGAATTGCATCCGCTCGTAATCTTCCAAAATATGCCGATAAAACGCCGCCAGCCGCGCCGAGGTCAACAACCCCAAATCGCCGCGGCCGGAACGAATCACCACGTCGCAAATCGCAAATAGTTCAATACTGCCCGCCAGTTTCGACCGCTCGCGACGCACACCCTTAGCGATAACGCTGCGCCGGCCTTTCGGCGTCAGTAGTTGCAGCACTCGATCCGCCTCGGCGTAATTCGTCCGCCTCAGTACAATTGCTTTTAACCGCTCACTCTGTCCCATCCAAAACCTCGCTAAAAATCGCCCGCGCTTCATCCGGGCGCATTGATGCTTTATCCAGCAGTGCTGTCACGCCAAACGGCCGCAAATCCGCCAAATTAACACCCGTATTGCTGCAAACCACGATCGGCAATCTCGCCAAATCCGCATGCGACCTCAGTTCGTCCAGTAGCGCCACCGCCGTTTCGCCCGCCAGCAGCATATCTAAGACAATCGCGTCCGGCTGCCAATTGTCAATCATTTCCATCGCCTGGCCGCCAGAAACCACCGCCCGCGCTTCCGCGCCAACCGCCGCCGCATATCCGCATAAAATATCCGCCCAATTTTTATCATCCTCAACAATCAGCAACTTTTTCATAGCAAGCTCAGCTGCCGGCTAATCGGCATTTCCACATAAAATGTCAATCCATCCCGATGCCTAATTAGCCCGATTTGGCCATTCATCGCCCGGGCAAATTGGCTAGCCACATAAATCCCCAAGCCGCTGCTTTCCGGCCGCGTCCGCACCGTTTTCCGCGCTTCCATCTCATCAAGCAGCCGCCGATACTCCTTCAAACTCATCATCGGCCCAAAATCACGCACACTTAACCTCACCGCGCCACCAACAGCCGTAACTGACACTTTTATCTCTGAGCCACCCTCAGTATATTTCAAAGCATTGTTTAAGAAATTTGCCAAAATCCGCCCCAGCAACGTCCGATTTGCCAAAATCAATCGGCTATTCCGCCCTCTCTGAGGCCAGCTAATTTTCCGCCCGTACAGCGCTGTGCTAAGTCTCGTTTCCGCGGCTATTTGCTGGCATAGCGCCAACGGATTAACTGGTTCCAGCGGAAACAATGACGGCGTCAAATTTGCCGAATTCGCCAGATCAACTGTCAATTGCAGCGCCTGCTCGGATGTCTGAATAATCCGCTGTTGGATCTGTTTTTTATCAGCCGCGCTTGTTAAATCATCATCCAGCAGTAACGCCATCTGCCGAATTAAAGCCAGCGGCGTTTTTAACTCGTGCGCCGCCACTAAGACGCTCGGCAGCCCTCCAAAATCAGCATCGCTCCACTCTTTACCCGCCATACATTTCTAGTATAGCAAACTCAAACCAGATTTGCTCTAATCAGCAATCTTGATGGTACCCAAGATAGTCTCAAAATCAGGCTTAAACGTATCGGCGTCGGTCGAGCAGCGAATAGTTTTGTCGCGCACCTTCATGAAGACCGCCGAACCGCGCAAATCCTTCTCGAACGCTCCGTCAATTCTGGTAGCAGCAATACCATTGAACTCGGTGCTGCTGGCAGTCAATTCGCCTTTCTTAATCTTATTCTGGTAAGGCTTTAAGACCGTATCCATATTTTGGTTAATTATTTCCAACCTAAACGCGAACCGGCTATCTTTGTTTGACAACGAAGGTACGGACACCGGATGCAAATATGCCTTATAGTCGCCCCGGTCGCTGCCGTCTTTATCGACATAAACGCTCCAAGTTTTTGGATACATAAACGACACGCGGCCGTATTCATTCGGGCTGACAAATTCAATTCGCGGATTCTTCGCTTCCTCGGAAAACTTCTTCTGGTCAATTTCCGCCTGTTCGCCCTTGCCCCTCGCTACCTCGACAGCAATCTTACTGTCAACGTTATTTTTTTCCTGCGTATAGGACATAAACATCCAAATTGCCAGCGACCCGGCGATCAAAAACAGTACCAAACAACCAATCGTACCAATCATCCAGCCGTTAATCGACCCCTGTTCTTTTCTATTTCTCATATTCATATCCTAAAGTATAGCTTATGCTTCGGGCGATGTAAAGCCCTTATTTACTCGCTAAAATCCTCGCTGAGCACTGTAATTTCGTGCTGCATGCCGTCCAGCGCCGCCGTAATGTCTTTCGCCAGCTGCCGCGCCTCAATAAACCGCTGCTTGGCCTCGTCCAGATTAAAGTCATCGCCCTGGAACCACGCAATTCTCTCGTTCAGCTCCGCCATCATCTGCTCAATCGTCTTTTCGTTTGTCTTATCGTTTTTCACTACTCTCAATCCTCGCTTTCATGATCTTATCTTTTGTTGTAATCTTTACAATATTACCAATCTGGTAGTCGCCGCTAATCATCGCGTACCCGCGCCGCAGCGCCATCTCTGGGTCATACTCAGCAATAATTCGTTGTTGCGACAATGTTGCATTCATGGCAATCTCGACGCGGCGCGACCACTGTTCGAGCGCCGCTTGTTGCAACGTTGTTGCACATAGACGCCGCTCCTTAATCTGCCGCTGAATCACCTCTGCCACACTACCCAGACGCAGCGCTAACTGCCGCCTCAGGTCATGCTTATCCGGAAATAGCAGCTGAGCGGCATTGCTCGGCGTGGCCGCCCGCACATCAGCTGTCAGATCGCACAAACTCTCGTCAATTTCATGCCCAATGCCAGTCAGTACCGGCACACGGCTGCCAGCCACCGCCCGCACCAAGCATTCGTCATTAAAACTCGCCAGATCTTCTGCGCTACCGCCGCCGCGAATCAATACAATCACCTCTGGCGGCTCCGCCAGCTGATTACAATGGGCAATCGCCCGCACCGCCTGATCAACCGCGCCGTCGCCCTGAACCTTGATATTAGCAACGATAAACTGCACCCCGCCCCAGCGCTCGCCAGCAATTTTCATAAAATCCGCGTAGCCCGCCGCCTGGGTGCTAGAAATAACCGCCACGCGGGCAGGATATGGCGGCAAGGGGCGCTTGCGTTCCGTGTCAAACAGCCCTTCAGCCGACAGCCGCTGCCGCAAAATATCAAAACTCCGCTTTAGACTCCCCTTGCCCAGAGGATGAATTTTCTGAACTTGTAAATTAAACCTGCCATCGCTTCTCAGGCTTGGCATCGCCCGAACCACCACTTTCATCCCGTCCTCAATTGGCGTCCGCAAATTACTAAAACCCACAAAACAATTGACCGATCCGTCCTCGTCCTTCAGGGTGAAAAACGCGTATTTTGGCGGATACGGCTTAAAGCTAGCAACCTCGCCCTCAACTTCAACCGCGCCGTTAAAAGCCACCTCAAACGTCTGGTTAACCACCGCCAGGAAATTGCTGACACTAAACCTGGGAGTCATTCGGCTTGCCGTACTTAATCAATGCGTGCTGGTAAAAAATATAACCAAAGACAATCGTGCCAGTCAGTAAAATCGCCCTCGTTAAAATAATTCCGGCAATCGCTAATTCCGGCGAAGTATTTGCCATACTTAAAAACAGAATCATGATCGTTTCGTAAACGCCAGCGCCGCCCGGCGTAAATGCCACAAGTCCCGCCAGCCCGGCAACACCGTAACCGATCATCAAAGTCGCCGGATTGACAAAAACTCCCAATGCCAGAAACACGACAACAAACATCGATACGTCAAAAATATTATAGACAAAACCCCAGATCATCGGCTTGACAAGCAGCTTGGGATGATTGGCTATATCCTGAAAATCGCCTTGCATATCGACGAAAAAGTCCTCGATAACCTTAGCGCTTAGCGCTCGTTTCCGCTTGCCTAAGGTTGCTATTTTCACCGCGCCGTTAATAAGCTGCGACACTCGCGCTGCTGTTAGCCGCATGCGCCGTCTTGACGAAAACATAAATATCAGGCCAAACACTAATGCCAGAACGCAAATTATTAACAAAAAACTAGCCGCCACAATGTAACGGTTAACCCGTCCGTCAATCGCCAGCACAATCACCGCTATAACTAGCAAAATCAGCAGCGACAAAAAAGTCGTCACATAGCGAATCACCTGGGCAAACGTCGAGCGCGCCGAACTGACGCCGAGTTTATGCATCCGCCAAGATGTATAAGAAATACCACTGACGCCGCCTGACGGAAAAATATGATTAACCAAGTTCAGCTCCAGCGCAATCCGCGTCTGCTCAAACCGTGAAATATGCCCGATTAGCTTTTTATCGCGAAGATAGACGAAAATCATCTCGCCACCCGCAAAATACACGATAATTTGAAACGGGATAAGCAGCAGCAATAGCAATGTATCAGCTTTCAAAAACAAGCCCCACGCCTTAACCAGCTCAGCGCGCGACAAAAATATAATAATTGCCAAAACCAACAGCGTCAAAATACTCATCAGCATCCGCGGCGATTTTAACGACCTCAAAACTCTCGGTAACATCCATATTATTATACCATGCCTGGTAATACAGATGATATAATGTCGGTATGTATATCGCTCTGCTTGGCCGCCAGCCAGAGATCTCGCTCGCCGAACTTGCGGCGGTCTTTGGCGCGGACTGCGTCAACCGTATCAGCCAGCAATTTGCCAAAGTTCAAACATCTCAATTCGATATTACTACCTTAGGCGGCACCATCAAATGTGCTAAAGTGATCACCGAGCTACCAGCCAGCCGCACCGATAAAGCCTCGCTCCTCGCCGCTTCGCGCTTCATCACCCAGCACTATCACGCTAAGTGGGCGCACTCGCCACATAAAATCACCCTCGGTCTCAGCGCTTATAATCTAAATGTCACCGCCCGCGACGTCCAAAAAACCGGCCTCATCCTCAAATCATCCCTCAAAAAATCTGGCACCAGCCTCCGCCTCAT
>CAUPXR010000034.1:0-6027 GCA_963515225.1 uncultured Candidatus Saccharibacteria bacterium
CCTCGCCGGGCGCGCAAATAGAGCAAATTACATTTACCGATGGGACAATCTGGGGTATTGACGAGATTTACCGCCGAGCGCATGTCATATTTGGAACGGATAGTAATGATAATTTCCATGCCGCTGGCGGTTCGGCGGTGGTTTATAACGGTCGTAGCGGCGATGACTACATCGCAGGAACTATGGGCGACGACAAACTCTACGGCGATGATGGAGATGACACAATATATAGCGGGGAGGGCAATGACCTACTGGTTGGCGGTAGGGGTAATGATATTATTAATGGTTTCCGTGGAGATGATACGTACGTCTTTAATCTCGGTGACGGCAGAGATATTATTCACGATAACTATGGATTCGACATACTTAAATTTGGTGAAGGAATTGCGCCAGAATATATAAGCATAAAACGAGTAGAAAAAAATAGTGATTATAATTTAGAGCTATCAATAAAAAATTCGGAGGATTCCGTAACAGTTAGTAACTACTTCGGGAGCTTTAGCTATTTTAGCGGAGCTGTTAATTCACGAGGTGGCGCAATTGACCAAGTGGTCTTTGCTGATGGTACGGTTTGGACGGTGGATATCATTCATGAAATGATGCACAACATCACTGGTACAGACAAAGACGACACTATACGATTTTATGATGATGATTCGGTGGAATATCACGGACTGGCTGGCAATGATGTGCTAGTTGGCGGACGAGGAAATGACAAGCTCTATGGCGATGACGGCGATGACGCAATATCTGGCGGAGAAGGTAATGATCTGCTGGTCGGCGGTAGGGGTAATGATGAATTAAGCGGCTATCGCGGTGACGATACATATATCTTTAACAAAGGCGACGGCTCTGACATGATTAGCGAGTGCGGCGGTACGGATACAATCAAATTCGGTGAGGGAATTACTCCAGATGATGTCGATGTTAAGCGGGTATATAAAAGCGGTAGCGATTATGGTTATGCTCTTGAATTATCCCTCAAAGGAACGAGCGATAAAATCGCTGTAAAAAACTACTTTGGATACTATAGTTATAGCGGTTTTCATAAGCCATCTCCGGAAAGTCTGATCGAAAAAGTAGTTTTCGCCGATGGTACTGTCTGGACTCAGGATACGATCAATAGTAAAGTACATAATATTATTGGTACCGAGGATGGCGAGACTATACAAGCCTTTGATGACGATGCGGTAACCTATTCCGGCTTGGGCGGTAATGACAATCTTTATGGATCGAAGTCAAACGACAAACTTTATGGCGGTGCTGGCAACGATCGTATATCTGGTGGTGAAGGTGACGATCTAATTGTTGGTGGTGCAGGAGATGATTACCTGGATGGATATTATGGTAATGATACATATATCTTTAACAAAGGAGATGGCTCTGATACAGTGTATGATGCTGACGGTAACGATGACAAGATTATGCTGGGTTATAACTTCCAAGATATTATGTTTGAAAGGTCTGGAAATAATTTGCGTCTGCGTATGATCGGCTCGTCAGATTCGGTAACTATCGATTCGTGGTATACAAACAATAGTAATCAATATAAAATCGAAACCTTCAAATCCGCCACCGGCAGCACCATTACTCACACCCAAATTGAAAACCTCATCCAAGCCATGTCCTCTTTCCAAAAAGACACCGGCATGACCTGGGAACAAGCCTTAACAACCCAACCGTCGCAAGTCCAAGCCATTGTCCAGGAGTATTGGACAGTGCCGGGGGTGTGAATTAGTGAATAGAAGATTGAGAAAAGTTCTAACCCTTCTCATACAACCCAACAATCAAATCGCCGTCATGAAATTCCTGTTGTAGTTTCCAGTTTTTTGGCACGATAGTCATAAATTGGTCGTAGTTTTTAGTACGGCTGATGAGCCAAATACGCCTTGAGGACACGCTATCCATCATCGGGATTTGCGGCGTTTTTGTTTTTTTCACCAAGCCCCATTCGCCCCAGCCGTCGTCGCCTTCCGGTGCTAGCAGTACGATTTCTTGTCCGGTTTTATTATAATAAGACGTATTAAAATAAGTATAAATTTCTGTCGATAATATCGTGTCGCCCGGCTTAATTCCGCTGTTGATATGGCTCATTGCTGTATTTGTATTATTCCAAGCCGCTTCTGCGACTTCATGAATACCAACGTTCCACATGTATCTGCCGATGTATATAGCTAAGAGAAGCGCTATTACTGCTTTCCACCATTTTTTAGCGCCGATTAAACACAAATAAACCGCCAGCAATGCGTAAAATGCTGGCGCTGAGTAGGTGAAATAGCGGTCAAGATATACCGGCTGGCGCAGGCTTAATAAGTAGACGATCATCATCGGTGCAAGTAGCCAGGATGTTAGCAGCCAGATTGCGGCGCGTTTTTTCGGGTAATGTTTTGCCAGGCAATACGATGCGGCGATCATTATCGGCGCTAGCATTAAACCAAAGTATTTGGTTATTCGATAATCGTATGATAAGAACATTGATAAGGTGTTTGGTATACTGAACCTGTCAACTTCTGGAATCCAAAAACCGCCGCCGACTTTAGTTGTTTGGGAGATCATAATTGGCAGCCATGGTAAAAATAACAACAGTCCGAAAGCAGCGCTTAGCCATAGATTTTTATTTTGTATTACTTTCAGAAAGGCTTTTTTATTGCCGCCGAAGGTTAGCCATATATACAAAAAATGGGCTGGAATAATAAGCGCCAAAAAATACTGCGTGTAAATTCCAGCAGCAACTAAAGCGCCATACAGCAGCCACCAGCGTTTTTGCTTTTTATGATCAATTGCTTGAATAAAAACATATGTGGCGGCCAAAGCGATGAGCGCAGCCAGTGCATACATCCTGGCTTCGTTGCTGTAACGAACTAAAAACGGCCCGATTGCTGCAAAAATCGTTCCCAGAACGGCGATTTTTTTGGAAAATAATTTTTGTAGCAGAAAAAAAAGTAGTGCTACAGTGGCAACGCCGCAAACAACGCTAAAGCCGCGCAGCGATTCGGCTGATTCGCCGAACAGCAGCTGCCAAACATGCATAATCATGTAGTAAAGCGGCGGATGGACGTCGGTGATGGTTATAGATAGAATGTCGCCGATTGGTTGCTTAACGAGGGCGGCGGTGTAGCCTTCGTCGTGCCAAATGTCTGCTTTGGTAAGGTATAGCAGCCGGGCGTGGACGGCTAAAAGTAATATTGGGATAAGATATATCCAGCCGGGAATTTTATGGTATAAGCTAGCAAGGCGTTTGGCTGCTGATTGAGCTTGTTTCATCGCGGGCGTTTCTCAGCTGTTTCTCGCGCTTTTCTGGCTAAATTGTCGTCAATAAAATAATTAGCAATCTCAAGATTGCGCCGCTTCAGGGCGGTATCGATCAAAAAGTCGGCAATTTGCGGATTCTTTGGCAGCAGCGGCCCGTGCAGGTATGTAGCGATGATATTATTATACCTTACGCCTTCGTAACCGTTGTCGCTGTTTCCTGCACCTCGAACAACCCGCCCTAAAGGCAGGATATTTTCATCCAAGAAGGTTTGTCCGCTGTGGTTTTCATAGCCGACGATTCCGCCAAATTCTTTACTTTCCAAAGTAATGTTGCCAATCATCCGCTCGTCGCCAGCTCTGGTCTCGATTGGCAGTATTCCTGCTCCGATGATTCTTTCGCCGCTATTGGTGACGAAAAACTTGCCAAACAATTGATACATGCCGCAAATCATGAGCATCGGCACGCCGTCTTCGGCGAGTTTTTTTAGCTCCGCAGCGCGCCGCAGCAGGTCTTCTTGGATAACATTTTGGCCGGAATCTTGGCCGCCGCCGCCAACGAAAATATCTCCTGCCGAAAAATCTGTAGAATCGCCCGGGTTGTGGTCAATAACTCTGACCGGATAATCGCGCCATTGCAGGCGTTTTTTTAAGACTAGCGTATTGCCCCAATCGCCGTACAGATTCATATCGCGCGGGTACAGCTGGATGATAGTTATAGGCTTCATGATATTTTCTCCACTTCAGTTTTATCGCTGAGTAATTTCCTGAGCGTTGTCATGGCAGTGTAGCTGCAAAAAATCTGCTTCGGTTCATCTGGATTATTGTCTATAAAATAATCCAGTGCTTTTGCCAGGTTCGGTTCGACTTTTTCAACCGGCACTTCGTCGTATTGCAGCCGCAAAGCCATGTCGTAGGCGCGGATACCGCTGACAGTTGACACGGTTTTTATCTTTGAAAAGTCAACGTCCCACAGCCAGCTCATGTCGCGGCCGTCGGCATAATTATCGTTGATGACAATCATCATAGCGGCTTGGCTGCGGGCAAACGACAGTAGCGCCAGGCGAAAGCCGCTGGGGTTTTTTACGAGGATTAATTCAATTGGTATGCCGTGCAGCATAATAGTTTCGCCGCGGCCAAATGCTGGCTGGATGTTTTTTAGCGCCAGAAGCAGCGCGCCAGTTACTTCGTTGCCGGCAATCTGCCGTGCTAAGGCAATGGCCGCCGCGGCGTTCAATAAATTATACACGCCAGTCAGCTGCGTGCTAATAAGCGCATTTTTATCAGATATTCGGAAGACTGCCCGCTGCCCGTCGATTTTTGATAGCAGCACGTCGGCAATTACCCGGCTGTTAGCTCTGGCTGATCCGGATTTGAGTGTGTCGTCGGTCGGCATTAGCTGCAATAACTCGCTGGTTGTGCCGAAGAAAACGGATTTTGCCCGGATTTTTTTGCTGATTGCGAATATCCTTGGATCATCGCGGTTCAATACTACCGTGTCAATTGTCGCTGCGGCGATTTTTTCTAATAGTTTGGCAGTTGTATCAATCTCGCCGAAACGATCTAGCTGGTCGCGCATAACATTAAGCAGCAGAGAGAATCGCGGCTGCACCATTTTAACAAACTTAACCGCCCAAGCCTCGTCTAGTTCCAGTACGGCGATATCGGCGTCCAGTTTGCCGTGAATGTCAACCTCGTTTAATAACGCTGCCGCTACGCCGCGGGAAAAATTGCTGCCGGTACGGTTGGTAAAGACTTTCATCCCGACCGATTCTAATAGCTCGACAACTATTTTCGTGGTAGTTGTTTTACCGTTAGTACCGCTGATAATTACTACTCCTTGCGGTAAATCTTCTAAGGTACGCCTGATAAAGTCCGGATCGATTTTTTCCACTACCAGACCTGGCAAAGCCGATCCACCGCCGCGTAATTGCGCCACTTTTTTTACGCTTTTGCCAATAATCGTACTGATCATCTGCCTCTGCATACTAGCTATTATAACCCGATTAGCAAATATGCTACAATAAAAACATGTTTTTGGTGGGGATTTTTCAATGGTGGTATGGCAGCGGCCTATGGGATTACGCCAGGCGAAGCTTCGTGACAGTGTTAAGAGTGGCCGATCATTTCTCTGTTGGGTTGTTGCTGCGGACATTATTTAACCCGTTTCGCCAAATATCCGCCAGTTATGTTGACGGCCCGCTGCCAGTCAAATTAAGAGCCTTTTTCGACAGGTTAATTTCCAGAATAATCGGCGCGGTTGTTCGTACGCTGGTTATTTTTATTGGTATTATAGCGATTGCTATTGTGGTTATTTTTGAACTAATCGGCGTTTTGGCGTGGCTAGTTTTGCCAGTGCTGCCAGTTGTCGGATTTATCTTATGGCGATTGGGGGTGACGCTATGAATGTTGCTCCAAGACTTAATTATCATAGTTTACGTTCGCAAAAAGCGCGTTTTTCCGTTCGTTTCGGCAAGGCTTGGCATTTGCTGACTGGCGTTTTAAGCTGCGGATTGCTTTTGCTGGGGGTTTGGTCGCTATTTAAGCATGGCGCAGCCGGCTGGCTGTTAATCGGCTTGAGCGGCCCGCTTATTATGCTGGCGATTTGGTGGGAAAAAGATTTAAAAACAGCTGAAATTAGTAAAAATCCGCAAACAATTGATGATGTTATGGCGGCAGATGTTTTAGGAAAATTATCACCTCAGCCAACGCCGAAAGACGTGGCTTGAGCGGCCGCTGGAACGCGTGCCGGGCTTTTTCTGGCGGTACGTTTGGGAG
>CAUPXR010000035.1:0-5903 GCA_963515225.1 uncultured Candidatus Saccharibacteria bacterium
TATTATTAGTATCGATAAGATTTAACGCCGCAGAATTATACATAGTAATGATGCAGTGCACGTCAGTGCTGATAATGGCGTCGGTGATGTTATTTATTAGGGTTAGGACTTTGCCCTTTTCGACATTTTCGCGCTCGCGACTTTCATTCAATTTGCTGTTAACGATTTTCTGAGTGAAATAAATCGACGAGGCGACCAGGCTGCAGACGATGACCGATGTGCCGGAGAGGATTGCCATGATGGTGTATTCGGGATGAGTTTCTATGTTTAAGATAGAACTGATAGTGATGGCTGTGATGAATGCCAGAATGCCGGCCAGCAAGCCGTTTTTGCCCAGCATGGCGAACGTGATAATCATCAATAAAATCCAGTAGGCGGTGAACGGCGAAATGAAGCCGGTTATAAACAGCGATTGCGCCAGCGATAACACATAATAAACAATAAGTATAAGTATCGATGACAAGCCGCCGTCAATAATCCGCGATAAAAAGGCCGTAACGCCGATTACCAGCCAGCTCATGGATAAGACGATCGCCAAATCTGGCGGCAAGCCGATGGCGGTTTCTGATATTGGCATAATGCCGAATTGAATCAACAAGCCGTGAAACATTAAGGAGATTGAAGCAACTAAAATGCCGCTTTTTAAGGCGATGGATGTGCGTTTTTCTTTTTTTAAGACACCCTTTAACATGTCAATAGTATAGCATAAGCGTAAACATCACGCATGGCGGTTTTACGGCTATATTAGCTATATGTGCGGCGAATATCTTTTTAGCTCGGCGCGGTGGATTTTATAGCCGGGGTCAAATTGAGCGACTTCGCGCCAAAAACTTGCCGAGTGATTCATGTGGCGGGTGTGGCAAAGCTCATGAATAATTACGTAATCGATAAGCTCAAACGGCAAGTTCATTAGTCCAATGTTCAGGCTAATCGTGCCGGTTGATGAGCAGCTGCCCCAGCGGCTGGAGGCGTGAGTGATTTTTGTCCGCTTAAAGGAAAAACCGTGTTCTTCGGCCAGGAATGACAATCGCCGGGGTAGATAGCTTTTAGCTTCTTTGCGCAGTGCCGCGGCGATTTTTTGGCGAATAAGCTGCTGGTTAGCGGCAGCCGCTATATCTTCGTTTTCATTTATGCTGGCAATTATGCGCGTGCCGGCGGTTTTTACGGTTGTTGCTCCGGCGGTCAAGCGAATAATTAAACTGTGGCTTTTCCCTATTTGCTGGTCTTTTGTATAAGAAAATTGCGATTGATGTTGGTCTAATAATTTGCGGATTTGTAAGCGCGATGTTTTTATTACAGTTTTGGCGGCTAACAACGGCGCGTAAGTTGGCATAGTAACGCGCAACCGACCGTCCGGCGCGATTCGCAGGCTAATATTTTTCGCTAATCCTTGTTTTTTTACGACAATTTCCCCGAATTCCGAATCGGTGATTGTGGGCATAATCTATCCTATATCAATACGGCTATTTACGCGAAGCTCCCTATGGACTTCCGGTCTGGGCGCGCTAATACTCAGATGTTTCAGTACGGCGCGCGCCTGCGTGCTGAAAGTATGCCGCCCGCTGATCACTGCATAAGATTCGCTGTCGTGCGGCGGCGAAAATTGTTTAAGTCTTCTTTCAAACAGCAGCTCATCGCCGCCTGATTGCTTCATCCAGCGGTTTTTCGCCGTTACCAAATCTGTCTGCACCCAAACCAATAGGACTTTATAGCCGCGTTCGCGCGCCATCCGGTTAATTTTTATCCGGGTTGTTCGCTGGTCGGTCGCGCCATCTAAAATGACGGTGTGCTTGGTTTTTAAGAATTCGTCTAAGATTGACAATGTTATGTCGGAGATCAATTTAGTATCATCTGTTAAAGCTTCAAACTGGCTAGCATCGATGACTGGCGCGTTGAATATCTTAGCAAATTCGGAAACAAACTGAGTTTTCCCAGAGCCTGGCGCGCCGACCATGGCTATAATGTGCGGCGATGATGGTAGTAGCGGTCTCATATGAAAAAATTATAGCAGAGTTTTGACTAATAAAAAAGATTCCCTTGCTTTCAGGGAATCGGACGAAGCTTGGCAGGGGCGCTAGGAATCGAACCTAGACCGGCGGTTTTGGAGACCGCTATACTAGCCGTTGTACTACGCCCCTTCGCTCGGCAGCGTCTTTATTATAGCAAACTATCCCGCCCTAAAAAAGAGGAAATGAGCCTTGTTTTATAAAACCGCTGCTGCTGAAACGATTACATAACGACTTTTCGCGGCTGATGAATTTGGCGCTGCTGGCGCGTCCGCGGTGCGCTGGGGCTAGGGTTTTTTGCTGGTTCATTCGGTGTCAGCATTCTGGTGGCTTTTTTACGTAGTTGGATGGCTAGCTCTTCCTGACCAGCGTTGTCGTATGCTTCTGATAAAATCATCAAGGTCTGCGGAATTGGCTCTAATTCAACCGCCTTTTCTAAGGCGCTAATCATCTTCTTGCTGCGTCCCAGCTTTTCCTGAACTTTAGCATAGGCGATGTATCGCGCCGCCAAATCGCCTTCTATTTCCAGGGCTTGTTCAAACGCTAGCGCTGCCTTTTCATAATTTTCTGTTTCGTAATAAATCAGACCGACGTTGTGCAGGCTTGAGGCGCTTGGCTCCAGGCTTTGGGCGATCTCGAAGCACTCGATAGCGTCTTTGTAGGCGCGCTGCTTGGCGTATAAAATCCCCAGGCGGTTATATGCCGTGGCATTTTTCTCATCGACGCGCAAGATAGTAAGCAGCGCTTTTTCAGCGCGTAAATATTTGTTCTCGCGAATCGAATCCTGGGCAATATTCCATAATTGATCAAGTTTATTGGTAATTTTTGTCGGCAAATCGCCCGTTTCTTTGATTGACGGATGATAAAAAACCGCCCAAATCATCAAAATTAGAATGAGTAGTAGTCCAAACATACCGCTATTAGTATATCACAAGTTGCAGTAAAGCTAGGCGCACATTACCGTTGGCTTTCAGCGATTTGGCGGCTGTTTCGGCGGCGGCGAGCTTGCTTGATACGGCAGCGTCAATGCCGCGGGAATGTATTTGAAAACGGATCATATTGACAATGATGTCGGTGAGCAGCAATGCTTTTTGGCGGTCGGTAAAGTATTTAGCGAGCGGTTTTAAGGTTTGATAATTATTTTTGGCGGCTAATAGTTGCTTGGCATCGACGGCGATTTCTTTATATTCGGCAAATTTTCCTGGGTTGTTTGCTAATTGGTTGATTAGCAGCGGCCGGCCGGCAGCCAGGAAGAGGATTTGCTGCTTAGCGCTGGCGTCCAGGTTATGCTGAGATAATAGTTTGGCGTCTTGGCTGGGGGAAGTTTTATGAAGCTGGAGTAGCTGGCAGCGGGACCTGATGGTGTCTAGCAGCAGTTTCGGGTTTTCTGCGACCAGGATAAAGTGAGTGTTTTTATTCGGCTCTTCCAGCGCTTTTAATAGCGCGTTTTGGGCGGCTTCGCTCATCAGATTGGCGTCGTTAATAATCATAACGCGGCGCTTATCGGCGTATGTTCTTAGATTTGCTATTAGGCTGCGCACTTGCTCAACGGCGATAGTTTGCTTTTTTTCTGCAGGTTTGATGTAAAATACATCGCTGTCTTCTGAATTCGCCAGCTCATTAGCCGCGCCGATTCCGTCCAGTCCCTGCTCTGCCGCGATAAGCAGCGCGTGCGGCAGGTTGCTCGCAAATTCGCTGATTGTAGAGCGATCTTTGATGGATAGCGTCGGTGTTTTCATGGTTTTTCCTTAGGTAATGCTTCGGGAAAATAGATAAAAAAATTCTCTGGAACGGCCGCTTCAAAGGTTTTTCGTTCACCTGATGGCAGCGTGATTTCCAATTTGTGGGCGTGAAGCATCAGGCGGCTGGCGTTTGGATTGCCGTAGACGCGGTCGCCGAGAACTGGCGTGTTTAGGTATGCCATATGGACGCGGAGTTGGTGAGTGCGGCCGGTGGTAGGCTTAAGCTCAATTAGTGCTTTGGCGTCAGCCGCTGCCAAAACCCGATAGTTTGTCTGGGCGGGTTTGCCATTCGGATCGACGCGGAAGGTGCTGGGCGCGGACGGATTGCGGCCAATCGGCAGGTCAATCTTCGCGGCGGTTAATTTCGGTACGCCGTCGGTCACTGCTAGGTAGGTTTTCTTGGTGGTGCGCTGGGCGAATTGCCGCTGTAAGTGGGCGGCAGCGTCAGCGGTTTTCGCGATGATCAGTACGCCCGAAGTGTCGCGGTCGAGCCGATGGACGATGCCTGGCCGGTCGGTGTCCGAGGCAAACGAAGTTTTGGGGCGAATAATTTCCGCCACTGTCGGTTCGGTCGACAGTCCGCCTTTGGCATGCGTCAGGAGTCCGCTGGGTTTATTCACCACTATCACGTCATCGTCTTCGTATAATATCGGCAGCTCTGCACTGGTCTGCTCCTGCTCTGGCAGCTTGACGGCGATCTCGTCAGTCTCGTCAATCTCAAACTTTGGCGCCGTCACCACTTGATGATTAACCGAAACATAGCCGGCTTTGATGTATTTTTGCCAGAGGCTGCGCGAAATCGACGGGTCAAATGCCGTGGACAAGTGAACGTCCAGGCGCTGCTTGGTCGGCACGATGTGGAGCATGATGACAAACTTGCCCTGAAACGGCGTCTCGGTGAAGCTCGGGTCAAGCGGGTTTGGCAACATCTCAGCATTGGCGGGCCTACCGGGCCATAATTCGTCAATTGATTCTTCATCGACGATTGAGCCGTAGAGCACGGCGAAGTGCTGTTTGTTTAGGATGAATTCTGCCAGCACGTGCGATTCGTCCGTCTGAACCTTCAAGTGACGCAAGGCTTTGACGGGTGTGTTGTCGTCCGCCAGTTGATATAGCCTGGCGATTTTAAGGACGGTGCGCGGCGAAATTTTCACGCGGCATGTCCTCTGCGGTTTGGGCGGCTAGACATCTGCGGCGCTTGATGTGGCGGCGTTTCCCGCTTGGTGAGACAACTTGCCATCGCCTGCTACCTCCGTAGCCCCACAGCTGTCTGGACACGGTGCAAGGCTTCGTTAGCAACGAGGTTCATGTCGCGCTCGCTGGATTCCAGTTTGTCCTCAATTGCCTGCTCGTCAACTGCCGCCAGGCGCGCTTGGAAATTCGCTAAGAATTCGGCCACTTCATCCGCCACGATTCGCTTGAAATCGCCGTAGCGCTCCATGCCGGCGTACTGGCTGATGGTCTGCTCCAAGCTGACGTCTTTTCCGCCGTCTTGGCGTACCAGCGTCAGGATCTCCAGCAGATTGGAAATGCCCGGTTGGTTTTCGCGGTCATATTGCACCTTGCCTAGCGAATCAGTGGTGGCACTCATGATTTTTTTGTGTGCTATCTGCGGCTCGTCGCCGAGGAAAATGACGCCCTTGCCGCTGTCGTCGGACTTGCTCATTTTTTTGGTCGGGTTCACCAGATCTTTGATCCTCAGACCCTGGTCGTTGCCGAAGAATTGATGCTGCTGGGCGACTGGTTTTGGCACGACGAACAAGTCACCAAATTTGCGGTTCATCCGCTCGGCGATGTCGCGGGTAAATTCCAGGTGCTGCGTCTGGTCGTCGCCAACCGGCACGTAGCTGGCGCCGTAGAGCAAGATGTCGGCAGCCATCAGGACTGGGTAGTTGAAGAGGCCGACGGAAATCTGATCGCCGTGAAGCTTGTCGGATTTATCCTTAAACTGCGTCATTCGGCTCATTTCGCCAAACCCGGTGAAGCAGTCTAGAATCCACGCCAGCTCGCTGTGGGCTGGGACGCGACTTTGGCGGTACAAATGAATAGCTTCGTTATCCAGCGGCAACCCGGCGGCCGTGTAAATCCGGGCGTTGCTGAGAATGCTGCCGTACAATTTGCTGTGGTCGATTGGCGTGGTGAAGCTGTGTAGATC
>CAUPXR010000036.1:0-5839 GCA_963515225.1 uncultured Candidatus Saccharibacteria bacterium
GCCCCAGGCAGCTAGGAGATATTGACATAGCTTGCTATTATTGATATATATAATGTGTATAACTCTTGCTTGCAGGATTCACGAAAATCTTGCATTGCGCTAGTTTTAAATAATCGTTAACAGGAGTATTCTTATGACAACTTCATCCAAAGGCTTTGAAGCGCTACCCATTAGCCAGGAGTCAACAAACCCCGACCTCGCCGAAAATCGGACAGAGACGCGCGAGCAAGACCCAAATGTGCGGGAGTTTTCTCGCCGGGCAATAGTTGCTTTTTTTACTAACACTATTGGAGAGGAAACAGGCGAAGAAGATTTTGCCGCACACGAAGAGATATTTTCATTCATGTCGTCCGATATACGAGAAAAGTTTGGACATCCACTAGATCAGGTTGCCACCACTCCTTATAGCGACAAGGTAGTCCATGAGCTTTGTCGTGCATATATAGCGGCGCAGCATCCTCTCTTATTAAATAGAGGTCAGCCTCAGCCTGGATGTAACACAGAACAGTGGTTAGACCAGGCAGCGCGTCTCGTAGCACGCGGCAATCCAGACCAAGACCTAAAGGTCAGACGATTTCCTGCAGAAATATATGCACAACTTGTCAATCTCGTGGATTATCAATAATATTTTTAGATAATACTCCGCCACCCTACCTGTTAGTAACATACCAAGCGGTTGGCGCGTTTTCCTATGATGGAAATATACCCAGAATCGTCTAGCCAAAGTACGTATAATACCGACAAGAAATAGCAGAACGCACGAAAAACGAGACTGGGGAGCGTCTGGCGAAGTACACTATGTCTCTGCTTCGCCTCAAATCTGCTTCATCATGCAAGCATTTTACAGTTACCCCGTACAAATCCCCCTACCTTTGCAATGGCTAAAAAGGAGTTCGCAGGTTTATTCCTAAATGGATTCTATCAAGCAGCTAAAATCTCGACACCCGGCAGTTTTTCCCATATAATCAGCTTATGGTTTTTTATACTATTTCTGCCGATGAGGCGCTAAAAAAACTGCATACACGCGCCGGCGGGCTCAGCGCTGCCGAAGTCAAACGCCGCCAAAAACAATACGGATTGAACATCATTAATATCAAGTCCGAACCGCTCTGGAAAAAGATCTTAGAACCGTTTATGGATGTGTTCGTGGTGATTTTAGCCGCTGCCGCCGCAATTAGTTTGCTCCACGGCGAAGCGATTGACGCAGTTATTATCTTCATCATCATCGCGGTTTCTGCCGTTATTTTTTATGTCCAGCGGTTTTCAACCGACCGGGTGCTGCGCAGCCTGTCGCGCCGCGACGCCCAAAAAATCGACGTACTGCGCGCCGGAAAAGTTACCGCTGTAGACAGCTCACAGCTGGTGCCGGGCGATATCGTCAATGTGTCCGAGGGCGAGAAAGTCCCCGCCGATATCCGCCTAATTAAGACCGCCAATTTGCGAGTTGACGAGGCGCAGCTGACTGGCGAATCTGTGCCAATTTCTAAAAACATCGAGGCACTGGACGGAAAAAAAGAGATTTACGAGCAGACCAACATGCTATTCCAAGGTTCGTTCGTGGTATCCGGCACGGGTGCTGGCGCGGTAATCGCCACCGGCAACGATACCGAGTTTGGCAATCTGGCAATGCTATCCAAAAAAGAAGCCGCTAAAAGCCCGGTTCAGCAAAAAATCGACAAGCTAATTACCAAAATTATCGCGGCGGTGGGCAGCATCTCGCTGGTGGCGTTCGGGCTGAGTTTACTGCGCGGCATGGATTTTCTGGATAGCCTGAGATTTGTCATGGCGCTGGCAGTCAGCGCCGTGCCGGAAAGTTTGCCGATTGCTATTTCCGTGGTGCTGGTCTTAGGAATGCGGCGGATGGCTGCTAAAAAAGCGCTGGTTCACCAAATGCGGGCAATTGAGACGATCGGCGTCATTACCACCATTGCCACCGATAAAACTGGTACGCTGACGAAAAATCTGCTGACGGTGCAAGATACTTGGACGCTGGAAAAGCATAACAATTTGGCGAAGTTGATGGCGTATTTCGTCAATCGCGGCGATAGTAAAAGCCACGATCCGCTGGACATCGCGCTGGATAATTTTGCTCGGAAAAACAACGCTGGTGTTCGCGGTCTGCCAGCAGCGGAATTGCCGTTCAACCAGGAATTCTCGATGTCGGCGACAGTTTGGCATCATGGCGCGGATTATAAAGTGTATTACAAAGGAGCGCCGGAAGAAATCATCAAGCGCTGCAAATTGCCGGCAGCGGAAGCCAGGCGCGCCAAGCGGGCGATTGGCGATTTGACATCCCAAGGCTACCGCGTCGTAGGCTTAGCGGCCAGCGACACCTCGGAAATCTTGGCAGATTTTTCGCAAATTTCACGCCAAAAATTGCGGTTCGCCGGACTGGCGGCGGTGGCAGACGTCCTGCGTCCAGAGGCAGCACGGGCTATCAAATCAGCGCTGGCGGCGGGCGTTTCCGTGCGCATGATTACCGGCGACCACTTCGAGACGGCATACCAAATTGGCAAGAAACTTGGCATGGTAGAGAATAGGGAAGAAGTTTTCGATTGCCGGGAAATGTCAAAGATGACTGACGATAAGCTAGACGAAATCATTGAGCGGACAAAGGTTTTCTCGCGCGTTATCCCAGAGCAGAAATACCGGATTTTGACCATCTTAAAGCGCCATAACATCACCGCCATGACTGGCGACGGCGTCAACGATGTACCGGCACTATCCGGCGCGGACGTCGGGATTGCCATGGGTTCAGGCTCGCACATCGCCAAAGATGCCGGCGCGATAATCCTGCTGGACGACAATTTTAAGACGATTATCGACGCCATGAAAGAAGGCCGTACGATTATCGCCAACGTGCGGCGAATGCTGTTTTACTTATTATCAACCAACACCGGCGAGCTAATCACCATGATCGGCGCGCTGCTAATCGGCATTAAAACACCGCTGGAGCCGGTGCAGATTTTATGGGTCAATTTGGTAACCGACACGTCGATGGTCATTCCGCTAGGGCTGGAGCCGGCAGAAAAGAACACCATGAAACAGCCGCCAAAGCAACCCGACACGCCAATTCTGGAGCAAAAAATGATCTGGCGGATGTGTATTGTCGCCTTGACGATGTCGTCGCTGGCTCTCGGCGTTTATGTCATATTTGAAAAAAGCCGCGGCCACGACTATGCGCAGACGCTGGCTTTCGTTTCTCTGGTAGTCAGCCAATGGGCTAATGCCTTCAACGCCCGCAGCGACCAAGATTCGGTATTTGTACGCCTGAAAGTAATGAACCGTAGCTTCTACTTTGGCATGATCTTATCCGTGGCTCTGCAGATGCTGGCGCTATTCGGCCCGCTCGGCGAGGTGCTTCACATCAAACCTGTCGAACCAATGCACCTGGCGCTAATAATCATAACTGCGTTCGTGATACCGATCGGGACATGCGAACTGCATAAATTGCTTAGTAGACGCCAGGCGAGAGGGTTTGGTAGATAATATGATTATCTAGTTATTTGCTGTTTTCTAATGTGATTTAGGGTCGGGGCTTTCAGGCTCGCCAGGTGTTACCGCGCTGAATTCGGCGGCAGAGCCAGGAAACGCTGTTGCGCTTTCTGGCGAACTATAGTTAGTGCTTACACCGCTTTCTGTTACACAGAAAGTGACTTCGGTACCGGGACCAAATATCTCAGCCCCTTTTTCTGAAGACACCATCGTTCCACCAACAGGAGTATTCTCAACCTGGTATCCTCCTGGCAATTCATTAAGAGCGGCTTGAGCAGCCTGCCTATCTTCTTTGCTAGCTGTAACAAGACCGCCAGAACGCTCCGGACCACTCATTGTAACCGTCTGGCACGCCGGCGCGCCTTCCCTTTTTTCACTACTTGCACCGTCTCGAAAAGCGTTGCCTACACCAACCGCTATAGTTGCACCAAGAAAAACCGCCATCACCTTTCCACCAACTTTTCTCACTTTTCCTAGAAATCGCTCTCTATCTCTACTACCCTCAAGTTGTGGACTAGGCTGCTCTCCACGCTGATATTGTACGCCTGGACCTACTACGATAACTGGTTTTTGCAAATTCTCCGAAACCCTAGCTGCGTGCCGTTGACTAATAACTCGGGCTTGATACAGTTGCTTAGGTTCAAATGATGGTGATGATTCTTTTCCCATAAAACTCCTCTTACTCCTTATGTTTAAGATTATAACAGTTGTCTATAATACTCCTATTTTCCTAATTTGTCAATAGTATTTGGCCATAATCTTTATAATTCAACAAAAAATCGCCCTTTTACGGGCGAAAGCTTGATAATTAGCTAAAATGGCTGGGACGGCAGGATTCGAACCTGCGAATGCTGGGACCAAAACCCAGTGCCTTACCACTTGGCGACGTCCCATCAAAGCCAGGACATTGCTAATTGTAGCACGCCCAATAAAAAAATTCCATAATCGGTCTTGCAACCAGACGCCAACATAACGTATAATCTAATTATGAATAACCGTAAGGGTTTTACCATCGTCGAGGTGCTAGTTATCGTTGTTGCCATCTCTATTCTGGCTACCATCGGCGGATTAGCGTGGCGATCGGCTCGTAATAGCTCCATAGATTCTAAGACTAAAACCGACCTGAAAATCATCGCCAACGCTATTGACCGATATCATCAAGACAACGGGCAATACCCGGCGCCGACTGGCTGCTATACATCAGGTTGCAGCGGCGGCCAATTGGCTGGAGTTTTAATCCCAAAGTACATGAAAGAATTGCCAAAGGATTATAAAGATAATAATTACCATTACATCGCTAATGGAACGGCGGACAGCTATGCCATACAAGCATATAAGGCAGATGGCAGCGTATGTAAATCTGGTAAAAATATGCAGTCTTCTTGGTTCTCATCGGCGCCAGAATGTAATTTCTAATCTGTTATAATAACTCTTGATGAGACGGCAGACTTTTGAGACGCTGACACTGGAGAAGATCGTTGGCGGCGGGCAAGCCCTAGGGACGCTGGCTGATGGCCGCAAATGTTTCGTATGGGGCGGATTGCCCAGCGAGACGGTTACTGTTCGCGTTACCAAAAAGAAATCGCACCTCGTCGAGGCGGTCGTCGAGGAGGTGATCTCGCCAAGCCCCAACCGTATCCAGCCGCGCGACCCGGATAGTTATCTTTCGACCAGCCCGTGGCAAATTATACCGCTTGAGATAGAGCAGATATACAAAAGGCAACTGATTGACGACGCCTTTACACTGCACAATGTTGCATTACCGGCAGCGATTGATATTTATTGCAACAATGTTGCATATGGTTATCGCAACAAAGTCGAATTTAGCTGGTATAGTAAATCGATAATGTCTCAAGCGGTGTCTCAGAAAGAACCTGGAGCTATCTCGGGTTTCGGATTATTTTCTGATGATACCCGAGAGATAGACGCGGATAGCGACCGTGAAGAACCATCTGGCGATACGCTTGACTTGGCATTTTTCCGCCGCGGCAGCAAGGGCAAGATTGTCATCGATGGCACGAGCTTAGCGCACCCTGCAATCAATAACCTGGCGCGGGCTATCCGTGATTTACTGCGCCATAAACGCGTCTCGGCCCGCCAGCTCAAGACCTTGCTCATCCGCTGCGATCAGTCGGGAAGTTGCGTATGGCAGCTGTATATTAAAGATCGCTTGCCCGAAATAATTACCGCTGATGAAGCCGCCAAATTACCGGCTCAAGGCGGGGAAATTATCTATTCCGACCCGCGCTCGCCAGCCAGCCGCATCACCGAGCGATTGGCGCATTTCGGCGATACCACCCTGACCGACACCATTCTTGGCACGCCATTCCGCTATGCTTGTGAG
>CAUPXR010000037.1:0-5763 GCA_963515225.1 uncultured Candidatus Saccharibacteria bacterium
TTCTGCTGGTGGCATTTCTATTCCATAGGCAGATGGATGTGGAATGTCGATTATCATTAGAGTGCCATTGACCGAGTTGTTTGGTTGACCATCACGAAGGTTGTATAGATTGCGATGCTGTTGGCGCAGGTTTCTCGCTGCTCTTCGTAGAGTACTGTATGGCTCTGGGTTAAACACTTCTGGGTAACCGTCTGGGTAAAACATTTCTTCGGCATTGAATAAAAACGCTTTACGCTCGCAATCTTCTGTAGATGTGTATTCCCAGTCGCTGGCAATTCGATTGATTATAGCTTCGTGCGGCATTTTGTCTGGAGTTAAGATCATACTAATGCCAGCTAAATCTGGAGCAGAAAACTCAAAATGTGTTTGTAAAAGATTAAGAGCGTTATTGACAAGCTCGTCATCTTTGTCGGTGTATTCACGGCCAATTTCTGGTGTATTATTGTTTGGTAGAAGCTCACTCACAGTGTTAATTATATATATTATTTAGGGAAATGTCAAATTATAAAAATCTCAACCTTAAGATCTCCATTCCGACTGATAGTTAGCTATACTGCTTATTGTTGACATATATAAATAACGGCGCTATGATGAGGACTGTTAATTAATCATTTGGGAGTACTGCGTTATGAGAGAAAATCCTAGTTTTTTAGAAAGGGTAGGCACTTTTCGGGATATTGTATGTTTTGGCTGGAATGTTGCCAAATTTGGTAGGGAGGCTGATTATGACCGAAGGGATTCTCAGCTTGGTGAACTAGCAACTTCATTAGTCGCGGAGGTAGAAGCGGGTAGCATAGATCCTATTGCTGCAGAGGATAAAATGAATAAATTAAGCCGTCCACAGCCAGTCCGGGAAGCAATGCTCGCCGATCGTCACGCTGAAAAGGCTAGCGTATGTCTCAGTCGACTCGTTGAGAGTGGTTTTATCGATCCTGTGATTGCCGAGAATCTACTTAATTCGGGACTTAATCCCCGTACTGTTCAGAGGGCATTGGATAAAAGTAAACGTACTGCTTACTAAACACAAACGTGTTGGCTCCGAGGGTTGTAAATATATTCCTATCTTTGCAACGCTCCTCATGATACTAGTAACTGTATGCTGGCTCGGTCTGGGTGTTATTGACAATTCACAAATAACAACTTATATTATTAGTAATATTATAGATAATTTATGGAGCGTTATATCGTGGAACAGAGGAGAGAGTATGGCTTTGATGAAAGAAGCGAAGCTACTAGAAATCTTGTTAGCCTTACGTGGGCTGTTATTGAGTTTGAGGACTTGTTTGGACGTGATGACTATGATGGTCGACGTGAAGGTTTACGTGACGAGTGGGCTAACGGCCAGTTGATTAAAATAGCTAATATGGTAGAAAAGGATTGTTCTAATGGCTATAATCCAGATACTATTCTTGCGGAGTATTGGATGAATAACGCAATTCGCCCGCTGACGCTCCAGGAAGCAATGCTCACCGACCGTCGCGCTGAAAGGGCTAGCATACGTCTCAGCCGTCTCGTTGAGAGTGGCCACATAGATCCTGTTGTTGCGGAGGGATTTATTGATTCTGGTCTTAATCCACGTATTCTTGAAAATATCAAAGATGAGCTAATTGAACAGGGGGCTATAGACGTCGAGGCATATAAAAATCCAGAGAGGCACTATTCTTATTTGGTGTAGTTTGACGTGTCGTTAGTTGCTGTCCAGCCCCTGCCAGGCTACAAAGAAGTTAAGCCCTTCGTCTACGCGGGCTTTTTCCCGGTGTCCAACGAATATTATAACGACCTGAAAGAGGCGATAGAAAAGCTGAGTTTGAGCGATTCGGCATTGCAGTTTGAGCCGGAAAATTCGCCGGTGCTGGGCTATGGCGTGCGGATTGGCTTCCTCGGTTTATTACACATGGACATCATTCGCGAGCGGCTGGAGCGCGAGTATAACCTGGATCTGATCGTCACCAATCCGAGCACGGATTATCAAGTTAGCCTGACCAACGGCGAGGAGTTGGACATCAAATCGGCCAGCGAACTACCTGACCCAGCGCAGATCAAAGAAATTCTCGAGCCGTGGATTGACGGCGAAATTGTGGTTCCGCAAGATTATATCGGTGCGGTGATTCAGCTGATTGTCGCCAAGCGTGGCCGGCAGAAAAACCTCAGCTACATCGACGAGCGGGCGCTGATTTCTTTTACGGCGCCGCTGGCCAATTTGCTGACGGATTTTTATGATCAACTGAAGTCGGTCACCAGCGGCTACGGTTCGTTTAATTATGAGCTGGCAGGCTACCAGCCGGAAGATTTGGTGCGAGTGGATTTTTATGTGGCGGGCGAGATGGTCGATGCGCTGAGCGTGATGTGTCACCGTTCGGAGGCGCCAGGTTTGGGCCGGGAAATCGTCAAGAAACTCAAAGAAGTGGTGCCACGCCAGAGTTTTGAGGTGGCGTTGCAGGCGGCGATTGGTGGCAGGTTCATCGCCCGTGAAAACATCGGCGCTTACCGCAAAGACGTCACTGGCTATTTGTATGGCGGTGATGTCAGCCGCAAAAAGAAGCTCCTCGCCAAGCAAGCCCGCGGTAAAAAGCGCATGAAACGCTTCGGTAAGGTTGACATCCCGAGTGAAGCGTTTATGGTGATGTTGAAGAGGGATTGATTGCTTGTATTGAAGCGAATATTTATTAGTCCCGAGTTTCCTGATTGGCAATCGGTGCTGGATGAGTTATCATAGATAAATATTATGTCGGAGATTGAAAAACTTATCGCAGAATATCAGCCGGTTGAGTCGACTATTCAGCTGGTGCGGGATACAAAGATTGCGCTGCTGGCGGGGATTTCTGGCGCTGGCAAAGACACTATAAAAAAGCAGTTATTAAAGCTGCCGGAATTTCGCGATATCGTCTCTCACACCACGCGTTCGCCGCGGATTAATAATGGCCGTGCTGAGCAAGATGGTGTCGATTATCATTTTATTGATCAAAAAATAGCCGAGGAAATGCTAATGAGTCATAAATTCATTGAGGCGAAATTTGTGCATGGCACGGTGTATGGAACCTCGGCGGCCGAGTTGAAATTGGCACATGATCAAAATCAAGTGGCAATTACTGACGTCGATGTTCAGGGTGTAGCGGAATATGAGCAATTAGCGCCAGGTTGTATCGCGATTTTTATCGTGCCGCCGGATTATAAAACATGGCTGGAGCGGCTAAAAAAGCGCTATGCCACCGAGGAGGATTTTCAAGCCGAATGGCCAAAGCGTCATCAATCAGCCATCAAAGAGCTGGCGCATGCGCTGGAGGTGCCGTATTACCACGTGATTATTAATGATGATCTGGAGCGGGCCGTTAGGGTGTGTAAAGAGATTATTGAGCGCGGTGATTTATTCAGTCGCAAGGATGATGAGGCTAGGCTGGCGGCTCGCAATCTCCTGAATGATATAATAAAGCTATGAGTTTGGCAAAATCGCCTAAAAAACTAGCTGCCGCGTTGATGCGGCCGTTAAAATCAATCAACGTTTTATTAGATCAGGCGTTCTTTATTTTTGCTGGTCTGGCGTCGTTGTGGTTGGCATGGCTGGTTTTTAGGGAGAGCTGGTTTACGGGTGGCTGGTGGATGGTCGGGTTGTTTTTTGTGGTTTGGATAATTGTGGCTTATTTGGCCTTGCCGCGGCTGCACCGGATTTTAAGCAGCATTTACGTGCCAAATTATTTTATCGGCCGGACGCGGACGGCGGATGGAATATTAAGCGACCCAGTCAATTTGGCGGCGCGCGGATCCGAAGAACAGCTGCACAAAGTAATGGACGCAGCAGGTTGGAGTCTCGCGGATGATATTACCCCCCGCTCGGCGTGGAAAATGGTGACGACTGTTTTACGGCGTAAAAGTTATCCGAATGCGCCAGTGTCGCCAGCTTTTTTGTTTGGTCGCAAGCAGGATTTTGCTTATCAGCAAGAAGTTGACAATAACCCTAATCAGCGCCATCATGTGCGTTTTTGGCGCTGTCCGAAGGGCTGGTTGCTGCCGGGCGGCCACCGGGTGGATTGGCTGGCTGCGGGAACATACGACAGAAGTATCGGCTTGTCGCTGTTCACCTTTCAATTGACGCATCGGATTGACGAAGATACCGACATTGAGCGCGATTATATTATTCAGACAGTACAAGATAGTTCCGAGCCAGTGCGAGTAGCGATTTTGAAGGATTTTTCCTCCGGTTATCATTCGCGAAACGGCGGCGGCGATTCTATTCGGACGGACGGCGATTTACCTATTCTGGAATTGTCGAAAGTAAAGTCGCAGAAAAGCACGCTGCAGCAATTTGGCATTATTATGGACGGAACAATTCACGACCGCTTGCCGAAAAACCACGAAACGTTATTGAAGGAATTGTGGAGCCGCCGGCCGCCGCAAATTCTGTTCGGCTGCGGGTTGATAGTCATCGTGTCGCTGTTTACAATTGGGCAGATGCTGCTTGACACGGCAAATTGGTCAGAATTCGCACGGGAAATGGTTACTGAAGCTACTGTTAGCGTTGAGTCGGCTAATGTAATTATTCTTAGTACGATGGTTCTGAATTTTGCGATTGTGATTATTGAATTAGCGCTAGCGGGAGCGCTGCTGAGGGGCAGCAATCGGGCGCGAATTATGCTGCTGGCAGTGGCTAGCGCGACGATCATTACCGAATCTTTGTCAATTACTGTCGGGCGGATTAATATGGCGATGGCTTTTTTGTTTGTGATGATTGGCATTCATATTATGGTCGTGATGCTGTTTTCTTCGGACGCGGCGCGGTTTTTTACGGATAAGCGTTTTCGATGAATTATTTGGCACTCGCTTGAATAGAGTGCTAATTTTTGATACAATTTACACATGACTGAACGTCAACAGGCGATTCTCGCCGCCATCATTGAGCAGTATGCCGAAATTGCGGCGCCAGTTGGCAGCGTGACGCTGGCTAAATTGTTTGGCGTGTCCAGCGCCACCATTCGTAGCGAAATGGCCAAACTCGAGGAGATGGGTTTTATCGAGGCGCCGCACACCAGCGCTGGTCGAATTCCGACCGACAAGGGCTACCGGTTGTACGTCAATGGCATCACCGATGCTCAGATGACCGAGCTGCCGAGCGGTATCGATCGCAGTGCGAGAGCGATCGAAGCGCATGTTAACTCGCACGTTAACAAGTCTGACCGAGCGATTCGCAGTGCGGTTGATAGTCTGGTGGAGTTGACGGGCAATTTCGGCTTTGCTTCGTTTGGCGAACATTTGTATATGAATGGTATGACACAGCTGTTTAGTCAGCCGGAATTTATCGAGGGCGATCACGTGCAAGCGATTGCCAGGTTGATTGATAATATCGAGCCGTGGTTGCACGAGACTGCGCCGAACCAACCGCTTAATGTGTTTATTGGCAGCGAAAATCCGATTGGTAAAAGCTCTGGCGCCACGCTGATCATCAGTAAATTCCGCTCGCCGTTTAGCGATGATAGCTATATCGGCGTGATCGGCCCGACGCGGCAAAATTACCGTCGAACGATGGAGTTGGTACGTCGAACTGGTGCTATGCTAGAGGGAATGTTGTAGGAGGAAAAAATGACGAAAAGTAAGACTAAGAAAACTGAAGATTTAGATCAGCAATTGGGCGAGCTGACGCTGGATTTGCAGAGGACGCGGGCGGATTTCGAGAACTATCGCAAGCGCGTGGAGGCGGAAAAGCAATCAGCACACCAAATGGGCCAGGCGAAGTCTGTGATGAAACTATTGCCGGTGATTGATACGATTGAG
>CAUPXR010000038.1:0-5742 GCA_963515225.1 uncultured Candidatus Saccharibacteria bacterium
GTTGACAGCGACGCGCGAACTGGCTCGGCGGACAATAAGCAAGCAAGTAGTACCTATTCTATCGGCAGAGTTCAGGTTGACCAGCAACAGCGATTCAACTCATTCTGGGATCAAGCTGATGAAGTTTTAGAAGAGTATGGTTTTGCAGAATGGCAAGGGTATAAAACTACTGGCATGCCGGAGCTAATCGGAAGAATATTAGATGATATTCACGATAACAGATGCTTTTATGATGATTATAAAGAGAAAGTAGGGTCTGCGATAATAGATTTTATCCGCTACCGTTCTAGCACAATTAGAGATTTAGAAAAATGCCAAGAAAAGTGTAAAACTATAGATGAAGCCAGAGGACTTCGTCATAAATATAATGTCGGAGAGAGCGATCTTACGGATTCGGATAAGCTGGTTATTGACCAAATCGAGCAGACTGATCAAGGGTGCGCAGAAGCATTTCGCAAGCTTATTGCAAAGATAAAAGAAGTTGACACTGAGGCTAGAGAGACTTTTGCACGGGGTTTGTTGGCGCGTACTTATGGGAATGGGAATAAAAGTTCGCTGCAAGGATATTTCTGGGGCGAGCATTGATCCGTATGATAAATCGGTAGCTGAACCTGCGCAGTTTATTGCAGACATACCCGGTATGACGCCGTCAGGAAGCGGGTCTCCATCTAAGAGTGTAGTATACGAGTTATAAAAGCTTTCTATAGAAATTATTCAGGGAGATATGACGGGATGTTGCCGCCCGATGAATTTATCGACAAGCTTTCTAAAGACGGAATGTGGTCTATGCTGCGTCGATACAGGTCTGGTAGACAGTACTAGTTTTTCGGGTCGTATGCCATACTAAATACATGGCGATACGCAGGCTGACCGAAAAATTGCATATTTCTTGGCTGGTGGCGGCGTGGTGCTTGGGGCTGACGGTTGGCGTGATTGCGGTTCATCATCTGCCGCGCTCAGTCGAGTTTAACGTGCTGGCGTTATTTGGCGGGCTGGTATTGTTCGTGCCAGCGCTTGTCTGGCGGTGGCGGGTATTGATGATTGCGGCACTTATTTCTGGCGGTTTGGTGGGGTTGTGGCGCGGTGAACTGGGCCGAGCGGGTTTGGAAGTGTACGATTCGCTGATTGGTAAAATCGCCGTTATTCAGGGCCGCGTTTTGGAAGACCCCGACATTGATAAAAAGGGACAAACAGTGCTGCGGCTAAGTGATTTATGTATCAATGGTAAAAAATTGGCGGGACAATTGTGGGTGGTGACAGCTGACAAGCGTCCCATCAAACGCAGCGACATCGTCCAGGCTCAAGGAAAATTGACGGCGGGATTTGGCGCTTTTTCGGCAAGTATGTATCGGGCGAAAATTGGTAGCGTCGAGCGTCCGGTTCCTGGCGATGTGGCGGTTGGGGCGCGCGACTGGTTTGCTGAGCGAGTGCGCAAGCATATTCCAGAGTCTGAGTCGGCGCTGGGTTTGGGATTTTTGTTAGGGCTACGGCGAGCCATGCCGACGGAACTGAGCGATAATTTGAAGATTGCCGGTCTGACGCACATCGTGGTGGCCAGCGGTTATAATTTGACGATTTTAGTGCGCCTGGCGCGTCGGTTATTTGCCAAGCGGTCAAAATATCTGGCGATGCTCAGCGCGGCAACGATGATCCTTGGCTTCATGGCGGTGACGGGTTTGAGCCCGAGTATGTCGCGTGCTGGACTGGTGGCGGGACTGAGCCTGGCGGCTTGGTATTATGGCCGGACGATTCATCCGCTGGTGTTGTTACCAGTTTCGGCGGCGATTACACTGTTGGTCAATCCGCAATTTGGCTGGGGCGATTTGGGCTGGCAATTGAGCTTCGCGTCGTTCACCGGCGTGATCATTCTGGCGCCGCTGCTGCACAACTATTTCTTTGGCGACAAAGACCCTGGCGCGTTTCGGCAAATTTTGATCGAGACGTTGTCGGCGCAGCTTGCGACACTGCCACTGTTGATGATGAGTTTCGGCGTGGTTAGTAATGTAGCGCTGATTGCTAATATGCTGATTTTGCCGTTCGTGCCGCTGGCGATGCTATTGACCTTTGCGTCGGGTGTGCTGGCATTGGTGCCGATGATTGGCGCGGCCATTGCCTTGCCGACAACCTGGCTGCTGGGCTATATGATTCAGGCGGCCAATTGGCTGGCGAGCCTGGAATGGGCGCAGATGGAGATGAATATTACTTGGTGGCAGTGCGGTTTGATGTATGCGGCGATGATTGGCGCTATGTGGTGGATGAAGAAACAGACGAAGTTAGATCTCATTCAGGTGAATATCGTGGAGTAGTGTATAATAGTAACAGATTGAAATAGCAAATAAACGGTAGGAGAAATGTATGTCAGGACATAGTAAATGGGCAACGACGCACCGGCAGAAGGCAGTTGTGGACGCCAAACGCGGCGCGATTTTTACGAAATTGGGTAATCAAATTGCAATTGCGGCCCGCGGCGGTACCGACCCGGCGCTCAATTCAAGTTTGGCGATGGCTATAGAAAAAGCCAAGGCCGCCAACATGCCAAGCGCTAACATTCAGCGAGCAATTGACCGCGTTGCGGATAAGAGCGCAGCGGCGCTGGAGGAACTTACCTATGAAGGCTACGGTCCGGGCGGCGTCGGCATTATCATTGAAACAGCGACCGATAATCGTAATCGCACGTTGCCAGAAGTGAAAACAGCACTAGTCAAAAACGGCGGGCGAATCGCTGACGCCGGCAGTGTGACGTTTCAGTTTACCCGCAAGGGCGTGATCACCGTGGAAGGTACGGGCGAGGAATTGCTACTGCAAGTGCTGGATGCTGGCGCTGAAGATGCGGTCGAGGAAGACGGCGAACTTATCGTTTACACCGAGCTGAAGGATTTGGCGAGCGTCAGGAATAAATTGGCCGAGCAGGGTTTGAAGGTGAAAGACGCCGAGCTGCGCTACATCGCTAATACGCCAGTCGAGATTGCTGATTCGGAAACAGCACAGAAATTGATGAAGGTCGTTGACGCACTGGATGATTTGGACGATGTGGTGAATGTTCATACCAACGCTGATATTACCGCAGAATAAAAATTAATGGCAGAAAAAATCGCCTCATTTTCCGGGGCGGTTTTTATTTTGGTAAAAAGTACGCTACACTAAGGGTAGTCAAACATAAGCAAGGGGCAAGCATGAAATATTTGCGATACACACTACTTATGATACTAATTACGGCGTTAGTTATACCGCCGCCGTCGACTCAGGCTGAGTCTGGTGACGCTGTTGTCGAAAATACATCAGTCGTTGACAATAAACCTGATTTAACTCCAAAGCCCAGCGACGAATCACGGGAAAATAAGCCTGCGCCGCCGGAAAAGTCTGATACTGGCATAAAAATTCACCAGCCGAATGACTCTACTGCCGTTAAAAAAGAAGATAATCTGCCAGCGAATACCGTCGTTGATAAACTAACCACTACACCGGTTGATTTGCCTGAGGATGACGTTGATGTGGTGTCGGAAATTGTTATTTCTAAGATACGATTGTCGCCCGCCAACGATAAATATATTGAACTATACAATCCATCAAACCGGGCGGTAAACTTGGCTAAATGGAAGTTGGAATACATTGCCAGCAGCGGTAAGGTAAGGATATTGAGCGAGTTTACTAATAGGCAATTAATTGCTCCCGGCGGTTTCTTGGTTATTAAAGATGTAAAATCGACTGAAGGTTACGATGTAAAAAGCGATGCAAATTGGCAGTCTGTATTATCAAAGACAAGCGGTGCTGTGCGGTTGCTGCGTCCGAATTCTACGAAATCCGACACGATTGGCTGGGGTAAGGAAGCGAAGGATTTTGAAAAGAGGACAGCTGCTGGCAATAAGGAAATTTTATGGCGGTGTTTTACAGGCGGTGTCGTAGTTGACGGTAATGATAACGCTGATGATTTAGACGGAAATGATAATGCGCCGATTGAGCCGCGGATGAAACCGACTTGTCCGAGAGAATCTGATCCGCCGGCTGTAGATCCAGCTAATCCTGACCCGCCGCTAAATCGCTGCGATGGCTTGGGCTTGAGCGAGATTGGCGCGAATTTGGACGAACAATTCATTGAAATAGTTAATGTTAAGAATCAGGATGCTAGTGTTTCCGGTTGTAAATTAGCCACTAATCGCACGAAAAAGCCGTATGTGTTTGGCGACACTAAACTGCGGGCGGGCGAATATTTGAAAGTTGATGTAAAGTCTACGAAGTTGATGCTGTCAAAGAGAAGTCGCGGCGAGGTTTATTTACTTGACTCTGCTGGAAATGAAATTGATACGGCTACCTATGAATCGATGCCGGACAATTCGTCGTGGAGCTTGATCGGCAGCGAATGGGTAAAAACTTATATGCCGACGCCGGGCGGGAAGAATATATTTAAGGAGTTCGCCGATTGCAAGCCGGGTTATGTGCGCAATGAATTTACGGGCAAGTGTAATAAAATTCCAGCGCCAGCCGCGCTGCCTGCACCGTGTCCGGCTGGCCAATACCGCCATCCTGAGACGGGTCGTTGCCGGAAAATTGCTGTAGCAAAAACCGTTACGCCGTGTAAAGAAGGTTATTATCGCAGCGAGGCGACGGGTCGGTGCCGGTCGATTGCCTCAGCTGCCGCTAAGACTCTGAAGCCTTGTCCTGACGGTCAATTTCGTAATCCGGCGACAGGCCGTTGTAAGAAAATTGCATCTGCGGATGATGTTTTTAAAGAATGCCCGGAAGGTTTTGAGCGTAATCCAAAAACGCGCCGTTGCCGGAAAATTGCCAAAAAATCTGCTCCGGCAGCGGCGTTTGCGCCGGAAAATATTAAGCAAGTTGCCGGCGCGACTTGGGGATGGTGGGCGTTCGGCGGTATTAGTTCGCTAGCGGCTGGCTACGGAGCGTGGCAATGGCGCTGGGAAGTTTCGCAAATTGGACGAAAGATCCGCAAGTTCGTATCGCGCGGGAAATAACCGGAAATAGTATAATTAAGTAATATGAGAATTATCGGTATTGATCCGGGAACGGGAATTTTAGGGTTTGGTGTCGTTGATTTTAGGCGCGGCGGCAATAAATTTAAGATGGTAACGGCGGGAGTGATTACGACGCCGGCGCATACGCCGACCGATGAGCGGCTGGAGGAAATATTTAATTCGCTAACAGAGATAATTAACGAGACGAAACCTGATGTTATGTCGATTGAAAAGTTGTTTTTTGCGCGCAATGTGACGACGGCAATTTCTGTGGCGGAAGCGCGCGGCGTGGCGATGCTGACAGGGCGCCGGGCTGGCATATCAATTGCTGAATATACGCCGCTGCAAATCAAGCAAACACTCACTGGCTATGGCAAGGCTGATAAAAAACAAATACAAGAAATGGTGCGGCTGAATTTGGGGCTAACAGAGGCGCCTAAGCCAGACGACTGTGCTGATGCGCTGGCGGCAGCAATTACTCATGCGGCGATGAGCCGTTTAGCGTGATATAATATTAGATATGGTTAGACGATCTTCTAGCGCCAAGCCGCAGACAACTCGCATGAGCCGGTATGCTAACATTGGCCGAGTAAAATCGAAGCAGAAAAAACAGCCGCGGCAGCACAAGCATTGCCTCTGGTTTTGGAATTTAAGCAGGCGGAAAAAGATATTAGTATGTTTGGCGCCGGTGCTGCTATTTTTATTGATTGTGCCAATTGCCAGTTATCTCTATTATGCGCGCGATATCGGCGATCAAGAACGGCTGATGAAT